>LGET01000023.1 GCA_001507935.1 Thermococcales archaeon 44_46 | reverse complement strand
TGGCACAAGTTCCCAGTCCTCATTGAAAGCCCTCGGATAAAGGTCGTTCGTAAACGTCATGTGTGGGCCGAGGAAAACGTCATCCTCAACTTTAACCCCGTGATAAACACTTACCCCATTCTGAATCTTCACGTTGTTGCCGATCTCAACGCCAACGTCGATGTAGACGTCTTTCCCAATATTGCAGTTTTTGCCTATTTTCGCCCCCTTTCTAACATGGGCAAAGTGCCATATCCTTGTTCCTTCGCCGATTTCTGCTCCGTCCTCAACAACAGCAGTAGGATGAACGAAATACTTTTGAGCCATTTGAGACACCAAATTTTAATAAAGCCAAAGGATTATAAGTTTTCGGTAGGTATGGGAGAGACATTGAAAATCGCGTTTGTTTACGATGTAATCTATCCATGGGTCAAAGGGGGAGTCGAGAAGAGAATCTACGAAATAGCTAAGCGTTTGGTTAAAAGGCATGAAGTTCATGTATATGGATACAAACACTGGAATGGGGAGGATATACTTAAGGGGGAGGGCATAATTTACCATGGAACTATCAAACCCAAACAGGTTTATTCTTCTGGAAGACGGGCAATAATACCTCCTCTCCTGCACTCGGTAAAGCTGTTACCCCTCTTAAGCAAAGAGCGTTTTGATGTTGTTGACTGCCAGGCGGCTCCGTATTTCCCCTGCTATGCTTCTAGGGTTAGTAATTCAAACTTAGTAATCACGTGGCACGAGTTCTGGGGAAGTTATTGGCTAAAATATCTTGGAAAGGCAGGTTTTTTCGGAAAAATCATTGAAAGAGGATTATTTGTTTTAACTGACAATCACATAGCAGTATCTCTAAAAACAAAAAAAGATCTCCACAAAGCAGGTCTCAGAAAGAATATTTACGTGGTTCCCAATGGGATAGACTTTGAAAAGATTCAAGAGATAAAGCCTTCCAGCTATACCTCAGACATAATCTTCGTTGGAAGGCTAGTTAAGGAGAAAAATGTTCCTTTACTCCTAAAAGCCCTCACCGTAATAAAACAGGAAATCCCGGATATTAAAGCTGTTGTAGTGGGAGATGGCCCCGAAAGGGAATATCTAGAAAAACTATCTTTTAAACTTAATCTTCAGAATAACGTAAAATTCTTTGGGTTTTTAAGCAGATATGAAGATGTTATAGCATTGATAAAGGCATCCAAAGTGTTTGCGTTTCCGTCTCTTCGAGAAGGATTTGGGATTGTTGTTGTTGAGGCCAATGCAAGTGGCTTACCCGTAGTTACTGTTGATTACGAGATGAACGCCTCTAAGGAGCTCATACTAGAAGGGAAAAACGGATTTATTGCAAGAGCTGATGAAAAGGACTTTGCAGAAAAGATTTTAATTGCGTTAGAAAAAAGAGAGAGAATGAAAAAACCAGCCATGACAATGGCGAGCAAATACGACTGGAGTGAAATTGTAAAAAAGCTGGAAGGGTATTACAGGTGGGTAGGATGAGGTATGTTATTCTGGCAAGGAATTTAGACTCGAAGGCAGGAGGAATCGGTGTTTATGGAAGAAATTTAATCAAGAAGTTGGAAGCCAAGGGAATAGATGTTATAATATCTCCCAAGGAAAAGTTATCATACTTTAAATGGCTTCTTTTTGATGTTCCAATCTTCCTATTAAAAACAGATGCAGACGTCTACCACGCAATTGGAATTATAGAGGGTATACTTTTACCGTTCATAAAGCCAAGGTCAAAAAAATACCTTACAGTTCACGATTTAATCCCCCTAAAATACAGAGGGAGGGGATTCAGAAAAATTTTGGAGCGGTTCTTAGTTGGATTAGGATTGTTTTCAGCTAGGTTCTACGACAAAATCTTTGCTGTCTCTCATTTAACAAAACTCGACATGATTAGATTTGGAGGCATTGATGAGAATAAGATTAAGGTAGTCTACCAGCCCATTGATGATAGATTCTTAAAAACTCCCATTAGCGGGAAAAGATGCAAAACTTTTAATATTGGATACATTTCAAGAATGGAGGAATACAAGAGGCATGAACTTTTGATCAAGCTGTTTATGGAGTACAAAAATCCAAATGCTCGACTTTACTTGGCTGGAACTGGGCATCTCTTTAAAAAAATACAAAAATTAGTAGAGAAAGACAAGAGAATAGTTCTCCTGGGATTCGTGCCAGACGATAAGATAGTTGAGTTTTACGACATGCTTGATGTGTATATCCATCCCTCGAAGTATGAAGGATGGGGTTTGCCCATAGTTGAAGCAATTGCTAGGAAAAAGCCTGTAATAATTCTTGAAGATGCTGAAATACCAAAAGAGATCAAGCACTTATGTCTAAGTATTGATGAGCCAAATTTTAATATAGATCCACTTATTGCCAACCCAAAATACCTAAAAAAGGTAGGAGTGATCAAGAACAGGGCCTGGGGGCATATATATGAAAATTCTATTTGTCACTGAGTATTACCCCCCAATACATATGGGTGGGGCCGAAATTAGCCTAAAAATTTTAGTAAACAAGCTAGCTCAGTTAGGGCACGAAGTAACTGTTATTACTCCCAACTATACTAAGTACAAAACCGAAACTGAGATTTCTAAAAATTTGAGAGTAATAAGATTTAAATCCTGGCGGTACTTTTTATTTAAGAAACAGTTGCGCAAGATCTCTTCTGAAATTTATCTGCGAAAAAAAAGTTCATACTACTTCCAATTAAACGGATATATCAAGTTCTCCTCTTTTGAAATTATGAAGGTCGTAAAAGAACTCCTCCAGACGGAAGACTTTGACGTTATCCATGCAAATAACTTAGAATCAATTTTAGCCCTTTCAAAAATCCAAGATGCTGACATAAAAGTTGCACATTTGAGGGATTTTGCACTACTCTGTTGGAATCGAGGATTAGATAATAACGGAAAACTATGCGAAGGATGCAGTTTAACAAACATACAGCAGTGTATGGGAGCAAACTACATACTTGGTTCAACTCTAGTGCACGAAATAAACAAAAGAAAAAACGTGCTAGGGAAATTTGATAAGATGCTTGCAATTAGCAATTTTGTAAAAATGGAGTTCGTGAAAAGGCTAAATGTCCCTACCAAAAAAATCTCTGTGCTTTACAATCCAATAAGTCCAGAAATAGTTCCCAATATTTCAAAAGAGGAGGCTCGACAATATTTAAACCTTCCAGAAGATAAGACAATTGTTTTATTCGTTGGAACCCTTACAGAGCTCAAAGGAGCCCATTTAATACCAAAGATAGCAAAAGAGGTACCTGGGCATTTGTTTGTTGTTGTAGGGGATGGACCCCTAAGAAAGATGTTTACTAAATCTCCCTTAAAAAACGTCCTCTATGTGGGGTACCAACCAATGGAGATACTAAGACACTACTACAAAGCCTCTGACATTCTTCTCGTGCCCTCTCTGTGGTACGAGCCCTTTGGGAGGGTTATCATAGAGGGAGCGGTCAATGGTTGTTACGTTGTTGGAAGTGATAAAGGTGCCATTCCTGAGCTTATTCACTGGATAGGATACGGAACATCTGTACCCCCTCAAAGCAAGTATTTCGCAGAAGCAATAAAGAATGCTCCCCAGACCGCTAAGCATGAGAAATTAAAAACAAAAATAATTGATTATTCCAACAAATACGGAGAGAAGTTTATAAAGGCAATCATGGAATAAAGAATTGTATGGGCGAAAACAACCTCCTAGTTATCACAAACATATTCCCAAATGAAGATGGTTCCTACTATCAAGGAGTATTTGTAAAAGAACAGATAAAATTTCTGAAGGATTATTTTGATAATGTGTATGTTATAAGTCCCTGGCCCTATGGATGTAAAATGTTTCTTAAAAATTATTCCTACGAGAACGTTTACGTATATTATCCTAGGTTTATTCACTTTCCCATAGGGTACTTTAGAAGAAGACTTGGGGAGAATTATTACAAGGCTATTCTAAAGGTAATAAAAAGAGAGAATCTGAAATTTAAGATTGTTCATGCTCATTTCACATGGCCGAGTGGATATTCTAGTGTAAAGATTTCAAAAAAATTTAAAGTACCGATTATTATAACAGTTCATGAGAATCAAGAATGGTTCCTACGGGAGTATAAGTCTAATAATAGAAAGATATACTGGAGTTGGAGAAACGCAGATGCTTTGATTAGAGTGAACAAAAAGGATGCTATATTGTTAAAACAATTTAATCAAAACGTTTATTCAATTCCTAATGGATTTAGTTCTGATAGACTTGTTACATTTCCGAAAGAAAAAGCTCGAAAAGAATTAGGAATTCCTACAGATTTAAAAATTATTTTTAGTCTGGGAAACCTTATCGAACGAAAAGGATTTCAATATTTAATTGAAGCAATGAAGATCATAATTAAACAAAGAAATGACATTCTATGTTTTATAGGTGGTGATGGTCCATTAAAGAAAAAACTTCAAAAACAAATACGAAAACTTAATTTACAAGAACATGTAAAACTTCTTGGACCAATTCCAGATGATAAATTAGCATTATGGATGAATGCGGCTGATCTGTTTGTTCTACCAAGCTTAAGTGAGGGCAATCCCACTGTTATGTTTGAGGCCTTGGGTGTTGGATTACCTTTTGTTGGTACCAAGGTCGGTGGAGTCCCAGAGATAATAACTTCCGAAGATTACGGATTACTATGTGAGCCAGCAAATCCACAAGATTTAGCAGAAAAAATTTTAACAGCCCGAAACAAAGAATGGAATAGAGAAAAAATAAGAAAATATGCTGAGCAGTTTGATTGGAAGAACATAGCAAAGCAAATTTTTAAAGTGTATGAGGATATTTTATCTAAGTATTGAGGAACTCTACTAGCTTATCTTTCAAATATTCCCAACTATAATAAGTCCTAACAAATTTTCTTCCAGAAACGGCTTTCTTTCGTAGAGTTTTTGCATCGAGAGTTAGGAGCGCGTTTGGAAGCTCTGAATTATCATCAATGAGAACAGCAAATTTCCCATTTCTCGTCTCATAGCTGAATGACCCATAGTTTACGGTAATTACAGGTTTGCCCATTGCAATGAATTCTTTCAATTTGAACGAGCTCCTAACAGTATCTGTAAATTTTTTACCTACTGGAACTACGCAGATATCCATAGCACTAATATAAAAAGGAATCTCTGAGTGCTCAACATACCCAGTAAATATGAACTTATTAGATACCCCTTTTTCTTCTGCATATCTCTTTAATGTTTCAAAGCCCTCTCCAAACCCAATAATTAGAAATCTGAAGTATTCAAGCATGTTCGATGTTTTTAACTGTTCAGCACAGTCAACTAACTCTTTTCCAACAAAGGTGTTTTTTCTCCTGCTTATTCTACCAACAAATCCAACGACTATTTCATCATCCCGAATTCCTAACTTTTTTCTCATCTTTTCTCTTTCTTCGTCATACTTTTGCTCAGAAATTTGCATATCTACACCGTTTGGAACATAGATCACATTACCCCTATTTTTCCCTAGATGAAGAGCTATCTTCTTGAGCTCTGGGCTTACAACGACGACTTTATCTGCAAGTTTTATGGCTAAATATTCCCAGAATGAAATTTCCCAGGATCTGGGTTTATTCTTTCTAAAATCCACAAATGCATCATCCCAGTCCACTACTAATGGGGTTTTCTTTAATAATTTTGCAATAATCCCTGGGATTGAACTTGCTATTAAGGGAGCAGAGACATAAAGAATATCAACCTCAAATCTTGGATCTAATACAGTCATTATGTTCCTGAGGATTATAGAGATTTTCTTAACAATTGAGCCTTCCCATTCAATTGGAATAATTTGACGTGTTCTGATATTTTTGTCTTTTATATCGCCCAGTAATTTCTTTAGTCGGATAGAAGTTGCATACTTCTCGGGCAACCCGTATACAACTCCAATACTTCTCATTTCTCTTCCTCCATTTTAAGAATCTTCCTTGCCTTTATTTGCCCATATCTGTTTGCAATTACTGCAATTAAAAACAAAGCAAGCATTAATAGTTTCCCATCTTTTAATATCATGAGGGGGATGTTGTAGTTAGGCGCCGCTCTAATATTTTTCAGTTCGTCTTTGTTAAAAAATGACTGCCACTTTTTTCTAAAATAGTAATTTCCTATTCCCCTATTAACTTGCTGCTTCCAAAATCCTTTAAGAGTGTAGTCTTGGATGTGAATAGCCTTTAGTGGAATAAATGCAAATTTGTAACCTTTTAGAGCTATTCTGAGTTTTAAATCGGCATCTTCCCCAGCAGCTACTGGAAATGTTTCATCAAATCCACCCACCTCCTCAAGAACTTCCCTTTTATATGCAACGTTACAAGTTGCTCCTCCAAAAGTTTCAAAACTTCCAATATAAATGGTTCTTGGCATATTGTAAGCAAGCCTGGACATATAAGCCTCATACCTTGCGAAGATATTCTTTTTGAGAATTTCTTCAGGGGCTTCTACATAACCACTTACCGCCACAACTTCAGGATATTTGCTAAAAACATTCAAGAACTCTCTAATCCAATTATTAGGAACAATTACATCATCATCAACAAAGAATATTATTTCTCCTCGGGCATTTTTAATCCCAAGGTTTCTAGCCGCAGCAGGTCCTTTATTTTGTTGCCTTAATACTCTTAGGTTTTGGATTTCTTTTCTTTTCTCTTGAAGAAACTCGTAAGTTCCGTCTGTTGAACCGTCATCTACTACAATTATCTCATATCTTTCCTTGGGGTAATTTTGATTTACAAGAGCCTTTAAACATTGCTGTAACTTTTTCTTGCGGTTATAAGTTGGAACTGCAATTGAAACATACGTCTTCATCTAAACCCCCCGTAATAGATTATTTAGAGCAGGCCAAACCTTTTAAGTTCATTATATAAATTCTCCCCATAATTGTACCAAGTATACTCTTCCACATGTTTTCTGGCGTTTTTTCCCATTCTCTTGACCTCAGACGGGTTATCATAGAAATATTGAATTCTGTCTTTTAGGCTTTTGACATCTCTAATCGGTATCACAAATCCATCCTTTTCATCTCGTACTATTGAACCACTATTATATGTAACTACGCTTGGCAACCCAGAAGCCATAGCTTCGTAAGTCACTAATGCAGATCCTTCCTCGATAGATGGGAATACAAACACATCAGACTCTCTAAGTATGGGGACAATATCCTTAACCCTACCAGTAAATATAATACTTTTGAGTTTGCTGTACTTCGCAATAATCATTTTAACATCTGGAGAAATCGCTCCAACTACATATAGTTGAGCATCTTTTAAATTAAGCTCACTCCAAGCTTTTAAAAGATAAGGAACACCTTTTCTTATGCTAACAGTGCCAACGAATACTGCTCTAAAAATCTCATTGTTATAATTATCTTTAGGTTGAAACTTTTCTAAATCCACACCAAAAGGTATCTTAATAAGCTTCTCTTCTGGGATCCCGTTCTTTATGAAAGTCTCTTGAACAAAATCCGAAGGGATTTTTATAAAATCCGCCTCTTTGATTTCTTTTAGGGCTTTCAGATAAATTTTTTGGCTTCTAATCTTAAAGGGAATGTTCCATTTTCGATACTCCTCCTCCAATATCTTTAGCTGATAGAGAGGATAGGAAGAAGCACACTCCACAATTGTCTTAATCCCTAACTTTTTAGCTCTTTTAATTTGATTTAGACTCATATTCATCCATCCGTAAAACACTTCAGCCCCATCTACATAGCGGGATGCAATACTGTCAAACAAATTATTCATAACCTCATACTGAGGCAATACTGGAAATATTCTTGCTCTTGTAAAACCAAGAGGCATGTCTAGATACTTTAAGTATTTTAGTTTTTTGATTTTCGAGCTTGGAACCTTATTCTGCTTATAATCATAAGCTATTGCATACCTTAAGGCTCCATTTCGATACAATCCTTCCACTTCATAGTATGCGGTATCCCCTATCCCTCCTCCGAAAAGAACCGTTCCTATTGTATAAATAACTTCAGACAACTAAATTTCCCCCTTATACCACTCTATTGTCTTTTTGAGCCCTTCTTCGAGTTCGACCTTTGGTTTCCAGTTTAGCAGTTTTTGTGCTTTGCTAATATCTGGGCATCTTCTTGGGGGATCATCCGGTGGCAGTGGGTGGAATTCTATCGGCGAATCAGAATTAGTAAGCTTCTTTATAATATGAGCAAGCTCAAGAATACTAACCTCCCTAGGATTCCCTAAATTCACAACTTCCCCATTACCATTCTCCAAAACGGCAAACTTCAACACTCCCGTTATAAGGTCAGTAACATAGCAGAAGCTTCTCGTCTGGCTTCCATCTCCAAAAACCGTAATTGGCTCCCTATTTAAGGCTTGGCTTATAAACCTTGGGACTACCCTACCATAAACTCCATCAGCCCTCATTCTCGGCCCATAAGTGTTGAATATTCTAACTATTCTAACGTCAACTCCATATTGTCTATGATACGCCATAGTGATGGTTTCTCCGAGCCTCTTCGACTCATCGTAGCAACTCCTAATGCCAATTGGGTTCACGTAACCCCAGTATGTTTCAGGAGTTGGAACAACATCAGGCTGACCATAAATTTCGCTCGTTGAGGCAAAGATAAAGCGGGCATCGTTTTTCCTAGCTAACTCGAGCATGTTCCTGGTCCCAAGGGTGTTTGCGTCTATTATCTCTAGGGGATAGTGCTCAAACTCAAAGGGTGATGCCCTTGAGGCGAAGTGAAAGATAAAATCAAGCTTTTCCTTAATCTCCAAGGGTTTCGAAACATCGTGCTCTATAAATACGAAATTCTCCTCACTAGCTAGATGAGAGATGTTTTCCCAACGACCACTTGCAAAGTTATCAACACAATAAACTCTTGCCCCAAGCTCAATTAAAACATCGCAAAGCCAAGAACCCAAAAACCCAGCACCACCAGTAACTAATACAGCCTTTCCCGAGAATCCTTCATCTCCCTCAAATCTTTCGATAATTGTTTTTACATCCCCCTCAATCATTTCACAAGCCCCCTTATTAGCTCTCTAAGCTTTTCCCCGATTTCTTCATCCTCTAATCCCAACTCGATATTTGCCCGTAGCCAGTCAAAAATGTTGCCAATGTCATAACGCCTGCCCTCAAACATATACCCATAAATGTCAATTCCATCTTCAATCATGAGCTCGAGCGCATCTGTCAACTGAATTTCTCCTTTTCTATCTGGCTTAACTATCTCAAGATACTCAAAAATTTGGGGAGTTAAGATATACCGCCCCAATATGGCGAGGTTCGAGGGAGCACTTTTTGCATCCGGCTTTTCCACGAGATGCTTTATCTTGAATATTTCCCCATCCTCTGCCCTACTCACGATTCCATAGAGCGAAACATTCTCCCAGGGCACTTCTTCAACGGCTATTAAAGGCGCATTGATGTTTTCATAGGCTTTTATGAGTTCAGCTGTGCATGAGGGAACTGTAATAGTATCCCCCAGAAGGAGAGCGAAGGGTTCATCGCTAACAAATGCTTCCGCATATTTGATAGCATCTCCTAATCCCCTTTGTACTCTCTGTCTAGCATAATAAATATTTATATCATCAAGAATTTCATCCAATTTGTCAAGATGTGGATTTTTCACGTCATGGCCATATCTATCGAAGTGATCTTCGATTGCTCTTTTGTGTTTTCCCGTTATTATCAAAACTTCTCGTATCCCAGCCTCATAAGCCTCTTCAACAACATATTGAATAGTTGGCTTTCTTACTACTGGAAGCATTTCTTTTGGTTGTGCTTTAGTCAGTGGTAACATTCTTGTCCCAAGACCTGCGGCTGGAATGACTGCTTTCCTTACCCTCACCAGCATACCCCCTCATAAATTCTTGCAGTTTTCTCGGCAGCCCAAATTCTCCTTCCATCAATAACAATTTTTCCAGAATAATCTAGCTTTTCGAACTCGTCCCACTCTGTAACTATCAAAATAACACCAGACTTTTCAAGAACTTCTTCAGCTGAACCAGCGTACTCTATCTTCTCTCCCACATCCGGATAAAAGCGCTTGAAATTCTCCATGGCCTTTGGATCATAGGCTATAACGTGTGCTCCTTCTTCCAAGAGTTTCTTAATTATAATGTAAGCCCTAGTTTCTCTTACATCATCAGTGTTTGGCTTGAATGCTAAGCCGAGCACTCCAACAGTTTTTCCTTTTAACTCTGGAACGTGCTTCTTCAAGAGCTCAATCATCTTTAGGGGTTGTCTTTCATTAACTTCCATGACAGCCTTGAGAATTATTGGATCCTCTCCCAGTTCTTCCGCCTTCCTAATTAAGGCTCTGACGTCTTTTGGAAAGCATGAGCCACCCCAGCCAATCCCAGTCCTGAAGAAGTAGGGGCTTATCCTATGATCCAGGCCAACTCCTTCAAAAACTTTCCAAGAATCTATTCCAAGTTTTTTACAAATGTTTCCTATTTCGTTGGCAAAGCTGATTTTTGTTGCTAGGAAAGCGTTTGAGGCGTATTTGATCATTTCAGCAGTCTTAATGTCAACAATAAGTTTTGGCGCGTCAATTGGCTCGTAAAGCTTCTCCAAAACTTCTTTGGTTTTCTCATCCTTAACTCCAATGACTATCCTATCAGGGTTCAGGAAGTCTCTTAATGCTACTCCTTCTCTTAAAAACTCTGGGTTCATTGCAAGGCCGAAGTCTTCAAAGGCTTTTTTTCCTGAGTACTTTTCGATGTTTGGTTTTACGACTTTTTCGGTGGTTTCTGGGAGGACAGTGCTTTTAACTATAACAACATGGTAATCCTCCTTCTCTTTCAAAGCTTTACCAATTTCTTTTGAAGCTTCTTTAATATAAGTTAAGTCAATTGATCCGTCTTCTCTTGATGGAGTACCTACACAGATAAACGTGGCATCAGAGTTTAGGATTGCTTCTCTGTAGTTTTTGGTTGCATAGTATTTGTCCTTGAATTTTTTCATTAATTCTTCGAGGCCCTCCTCGTAAATTGGAGGCTTGGCATTGTTGATCATTTGGATTTTTCTTTCATCCACGTCAACGAAAACGACTTTATTCCCAATCTTGACAAAGCCCATTCCAGTAACAAGACCAACATAACCAGAACCAATAACGGAAACCCTCATTTTGAATCACCCCATTTATTTGAACGTTGTTTGTTTAAAAGTATTTTTTACAGACAGAGCTGAGAGAATAAGTGCGAGTCCTTGTGTGCATAATGTTGCTATCGCTGCGCCTTCTGCTCCATAATTCAAAATAAGGATATAATTGAGCAGAACGTTTAATAAAGCCGTTACCCCTGTTATTTTGGTAAAAATCAACTCTTTTCCAGTTGCATTTAAAAAACTCCCAAAAAGAGAATTCAAAAACATAAAAGGTATAGCAAAAGAGAGAATTCTAAGCACTGGAACACTCGCTAGGAAATCCTCACCAAACACAATAATGATACCCAAGCGAGCAAAGACAAAATACCCTGATAAGCCAAAAACACCCACCACCGTCAGCATTTGAAGGCTCCTCTTAAAGAGAGCACTCAGCGTTTTCATATCTTGCTCCCACAGCCTCGCTATTGAGGGCATCGTTGTTGAGACAACAATACTTGGGACAAATAGGGAAACTTCAATCAAGGTATATGCCGCTCTATAGATTCCGGTCTCGTAATCTCCCCTCATTAAGCTCAGCATCACCATGTCCGTACGGTAATAGATAAGCGTGAAAAGCCCAATTAGCCAGAAAGGGTACGATTTTTTCAAGATAGAGAGCCATATCTGGGGATTAAACCAAATGTTGATGTTTTTGACATATCTAACTCCCCATTTCATCCTTAAGAGCTCTCTAATTATGTAGCCAATGAGAAGTGCAAGTATAAAAGGTGAGAGAGATCTGTACAAGTAAAGAACGGCCCCTCCAACAAAAAACGCCCAAAGCCTCTCGACTGTTCTTGCTATGGCCTCATACTTTGTCACTTCATGAGCATACATAAGGTTTACAAACACATAGGAGACCCAAGTAAGCACAGCCTCAGCCCCGACCAGTAGTATAAGGGCTTTAATCCACCTTGGTTTTGGGAGGAAGAGAGTTAAAACAACTATAACAACAAAATTAACCAACGCAAGCACAATCTTAAGCCCCAACACATCTGGAAGAAGCTTATCAGCCTTGCTTCTATCCCTCGCAACCTCCCGCATAAGATAGTAGCTGACTCCCAAGTCCGAAAAAATCCCCAAAAGTCCCACATAGTAAAATATGAACGAGTACTGACCAAGCCCTTCTGGGCCGAGAGTTCTGCTCAAAATAACTATCACACCATAAGCTAGGAGCTTCGAAATAACTTCAGCACTAAAGAGCCAGCCCGCGTTTTTAAGCAACTTCAATTTTAAACTCTCAGTCATGACAACTTCTCAATAGAAGAGAGAAATTAAAAACCTAATCCCCTCTCTGTATTTTTGCATGTCCACCAACCAAACTTTTCTTGAGCTCGAGGTTTCTTATCTCGCACTTCTCATCGATTATGGAACGCCATATCGTGGAGCTCCTTATAATCGTGTCGTTAAAGATTATTGAATCGCTCACGTCGGAGTTCTCTATGATGCAGTTCTCCCCTATGTAAGCGTAGGGCCCAACTATCGACCTGCCCAAAATCTTTGCACCCCTCTTTATGACCACCGGAGGAATGATCTTTGAATAGGGGCTTATTTGAATCTCCTCAATCTGGCTCTCCTTCAAAAGCGTCTTCATTGCCTCAAGATAGCTGTCCGCGGAGCCTATGTCATACCAGTAGTCATCGAACTTGTAAGCGTAGACCTCAACCCCTTTCCTAAGCAGCCACTCTATGAAATAACCCGGAGAATCTCTGTTGCCATCTTTAAGGTATTCATCAACCATCCCAATGATCTCCTTCGGGAGGGCGTAGACGCCGGTACTTATCAAGGTTGACTTTGGCTGCAGAGGCTTCTCTTGGAAATCAACCACCCTATCTCCTTCAAGAACAACAACTCCGTACCTTTTTGCAAGCTCGAAGTCACCAACGTCGTAAACGGCTATGAGCGGCTTTCCATTATAGCGCTTCAAAAACTCATCCAGGGAGAATGAGAACAGGTTATCACCCGCAACTATTAAATAATCATCGAGTCCAAGCTTAGAGATAGCGTATCTAATTGCCCCAATGGTCCCTAGCTTTTCCTCTTCACTAAGTGTTTCCTCGACGATGAGCTCGACGTTGTTTTCTTCCGCCCACTTCTTGAAGTGCCTCTCAAAGAACTTGTTTGTTGACACGTAAACCTCTAAACCAAGTTCTTTGGTCTTCTCGAGGATGTAGTCGATGATGTATTTATTCCCGACTGGCAAAAGGGGTTTGGGCTTTCCCTTTGTTATGGGCCACAACCTTGTCGCATAACCGCCGGCCATGATTAAGACTTTCATGAGATTTCCCTCCTGTAAATTTTCAAATAATAATCATAGTCGTGATACTCCCTTAAAGTCCATTCCTCAAACTCGCACCTAGCCTTTTCATCTTTGCTGAAAAGAAGCTCTCCTTCGAGAACTTTAAACCTAAAAGTCACCGGAGCATTATTTAGAGTTCTAACATCAACAGGAAAGCCCACAAGCCGCGTTAGTTCTTCCTCCAGCTCGAGCTCATAAGTTAAATCATGATTTCCATCAACATAAATGGCAACATCAATGTCCCTAAACGGGCGATCCTCAATGAAAGAGCCATGAAGGTAGGCAAA
>LGET01000022.1 GCA_001507935.1 Thermococcales archaeon 44_46 | reverse complement strand
CTGCTTGGGGTAATGTGTTATGGTCTGAAAATCCTCCTCAGAGTCAAATACTGTTTAAATAACAGGGGGTGAAACTAAACACGCCCCGGATTCTTATTATTTTAGCTTTTCTAAGCTCGTCGATTTTCTTTAAAAAAAGTTTATAAGTTCACTCAAGCAACCGTAGTTTGGGAGAGGTGAGGTATTTTGAGCGAGGAGATTAACAGCGTTGAAAAAGGGCCCTCCTATGGTGAAGAGCTTGAATTGGGGATGGATTTCCAGACTACTGAGGAAATTAAAGTCCCTGAAAAGTTAATAGACCAAGTTATCGGTCAAGATCATGCTGTTGAGGTAATAAAAACCGCAGCGAAACAAAAAAGGCACGTGCTGTTAATAGGTGAGCCCGGTACAGGTAAATCCATGTTGGGCCAGGCCATGGCAGAACTCCTCCCAACTGAAAATCTAGAGGACATCCTCGTCTTTCCAAATCCAGAAGACGAAAATATGCCCAAGATAAAGACAGTTCCGGCATGTCAGGGCAGACAAATAGTGGAGCGCTACAGGCAGAAGGCAAAGGAGCAAGAGAACATAAAGTCATATCTGCTGCTTTTTGTGCTTTTCGTGGTAATGATTGCGGTTCTTCTGGACCGCTCAGCCCAAACTCTGCTGTTCGGAGTCTTTGTGCTTATTGTGTCTTTGATGGCTTTATCAAACATGAGGCTTAGGAATCAAGTTTTGGTACCAAAGCTTCTTGTTGACAATTGTGGAAGAACTAAGGCTCCATTCGTTGATGCAACTGGAGCTCATGCTGGAGCTCTGCTTGGAGACGTTAGGCACGACCCGTTCCAATGTTTTAGCGGTGAAGAAAGCATTGTAATTGAAAAAGGCAAAAAGAAAAGAGTGTTCAAACTTAGGGAGTTCGTTGATAGTGCCCTCAAAGAGCCCTCTGGAGAAGGAATGGACGGAAAGATTAGGGTGGTTTATAAGGATCTTCAGGGAGAGGACGTAAAAATACTCACAAAGGATGGATTTGTAAAGCTCCTCTATGTCAATAGAAGGGAAGGAAAGCAAAAGCTTAGAAAAATAGTAAACCTTGAAAAGGATTACTGGCTTGCATTAACCTCTGAACACAAAGTGTACACGGAAAGAGGTCTTAAAGAAGCTGGAGAGATAACCAAGGATGACGAAATAATAAGGGTACCCATTACAGTTGTCGACAAGTTTGATGTTGCTAAAACCTATAATGAGGAAGACAAACTCAAAGCTTACCTCCGCTGGAAGGAGTATCACGAAAAAACTGGTAATGGTTACAAGAAAGCTGCAAAGGAGCTTGGCATCAAGGAAAGTACACTTCGCTGGTGGGCTCAGGGAGCAAAGCCAAACTCACTCAAAATGATAGAGGAGCTTGAAAAGCTCAACTTACTTCCATTAAACAGTGAAGACAGCAGACTCGAGAAGATAGCAAGGATTTTGGGTGCTCTCTTTAGCGATGGAAGCATCGATAAAAACCTCAATACTTTGAGCTTTGTTTCGAGCGAAAAGGAAGCCATTGAGCTTTTTGTGAAAACACTTGGCGAGCTCTTTGGAGATTTCGATTACGAGATTAAAGAGAACCGTGAGAGCAGAGGGAAGAGCATTCTTTTTAGAACATGGGACAGAAAAATTATAAGGTTCTTTGTTGCACTTGGTGCACCAGCTGGCAATAAGACCAAAGTCAAGTTTGAGCTTCCGTGGTGGATCAAGCTTAAGCCATCAATCTTCCTCGCCTTCATGGATGGTTTCTATAGCGGCGATGGTAGTGTACCGAGGTTTGCTCGTTACAAAGACGGCATAAAATTCAATGGAAGTCTTGAAATAGTCCAGCTTACCGATGAGCTTGAAAAGAAGCTCCCATTCTTTGAGGAAATAGCGTGGTATCTAAGCTTCTTTGGGATTAAAGCGAAAGTCAGAGTGGATGAAGCGAGAGGTAAACACAAGGTGAGGCTTATATTGTCCCAGTCCGTAGACAATGTACTCAACTTCCTTGAGTTCATTCCGATAAGCCTTTCTCCAGCAAAGAGAGAAAAGTTCCTTAGAGAAGTCGAGAAATACCTAGCGGCTGTTCCAGAATCAAGCCTTGCCGAAAGGTTTGGAGAGCTCAAGGAGCGTTTTGAAAAGATTAAAAGGGGACAGAGAAGGCACTTCATCGAAAGCTGGGAGGAAGTAGAGGTTACTTACAACGTAACTACAGAGACAGGAAATCTACTTGCCAATGGTCTATTTGTTAAGAACTCTGGAGGTCTCGGCACTCCAGCCCATGAAAGAGTTGAGCCCGGAATGATTCACAGAGCACACAAGGGTGTGCTATTCATAGATGAGGTAGCCACCCTTAGCTTGAAGATGCAGCAAAGCCTTCTCACTGCCATGCAGGAGAAGAAGTTCCCAATAACGGGCCAGAGCGAGCTCTCAAGCGGTGCTATGGTGAGAACAGAGCCTATACCATGTGACTTCATCTTGGTTGCAGCAGGAAACCTCGACACGGTTGATAAGATGCATCCTGCTCTCCGTTCGAGAATAAGGGGTTATGGTTACGAAATATACATGAGAACCACAATGCCCGATACAATTGAAAACAGAAGAAAGCTCGTGCGTTTTGTTGCACAGGAAGTTGCGAAAGACGGCAGAATACCTCACTTCACCAGGGATGCCGTTGAGGAGATAATTAGGGAAGCTCAGAAGAGAGCTGGCAGGAAAGGCCATCTTACCTTGAGGCTTAGGGATCTTGGAGGTGTAGTAAGGGCTGCTGGAGACATAGCGGTTAGGGAAGGAGCTAAATACGTTACCAGAGAGCACGTACTAAAGGCGTTACAGCTAGCCAAGCCACTCGAAAAGCAGCTGGCAGATTGGTACATAGAGAGAAAGAAGGAGTACCAGGTTATTAAGACCGAGGGCGGAGAGATTGGAAGGGTAAATGGCCTTGCAGTTATAGGGGAACAGAGCGGTATTGTGTTGCCGATTGAAGCTGTGGTCGCTCCTGCTGCGAGCAAAGAAGAAGGTAAGATAATAGTGACAGGTAAGCTTGGGGAGATAGCAAAGGAAGCCGTCCAAAACGTGTCAGCTATAATAAAGCGCTACAAGGGAGAAGACATAAGCCGCTACGACATTCACGTTCAGTTCCTGCAAACATACGAAGGTGTTGAAGGTGACAGCGCAAGCATAAGCGTTGCGACAGCAGTCATTTCAGCTCTTGAAGGAATTCCCGTAAAGCAGAGTGTTGCCATGACCGGTTCGCTGAGCGTCAGGGGAGAGGTTTTACCCGTGGGAGGAGTCACACCAAAGATAGAAGCTGCAATTGAAGCCGGAATAAAGCAGGTTATAATTCCAAAGGCAAACGAGAACGACGTTTTCCTAAGCCCTGACAAGGCAGAAAAGATAGAAATAATCCCTGTTGAGAGAATCGATGAAGTTCTTCAGATAGCCCTCGAGGACTCAGAAAAGAAAGATGAACTGATAAAGAAAATCAGGGAAGCCCTGCCATTTGCTTAATCCTCAAGAAGCTCAGACAGCCCTGCACATTCTATTATCTTTTTTGCTATTTCCTTGCTTGCTTCGATGTCGGTGAGTTCTTTTATGATTATTTTTCCACTGGGATATATGCTCGTTTCGTAGCCGTCTATTACCGCTATCGCCATCATTTTGGGAATAACGCTTTTTACCTCGTAGCCTTTATCTTTTAGGCATTCTGCAGTCCTTTTTAAATCAATCGTGACCTCTTTGTCCCACGAATAGGGCTGAACTATCATTCCCTTCATGGTTGTGCATGGTTTTGAAATGATCATACTACCACCAGTTTCTATTTCGGGGGAGTGCTTTTATAGATTTCTACAGCCCGGCTATTGAAAAAGTTAAAAGCCAAAAGTAGAATTTAGGTCATGCTGCTTGAGATGCTCTTAGCTATAATCCTCCTCTGGGATAGTTATTTTTTCGTTAACTACCTCCTTAGTCTAGTTAAGCCTTATAAAACCGGAAACTTTGCCCCTTTTGTAAGCGTATTGATACCCGCCTACAATGAGGGAGAGAACATAGTGGACTCCATAAAGTCGGCTCTCTCTCAGGATTATCCTGATTTTGAGGTTATCGTTATTGATGATGGCAGTGAAGATGACACGTTCGAGAGGGCCCTCTCTTTGAAAGACCTGAGGCTGAGAGTTTTTAGAAAGGCCCATGAAGGAAAGGCAAAAGCGCTTAACTTCGGACTCTCAAAAGCAAAGGGTGAAATAATAGTTACCACCGATGCGGACTCTATCCTTTCGCCAAACGCGTTGAAATCTCTGGTAGAGAGGTTTTATTCTATGGACGTTGTTGGGGTTGGGGGGCAAGTGAGGGTCTTGGGAAGCTCTTTCTTGGAGAGAGCTCAGGACGTTGAGCATCTCAGAATTGCTATGTTCAGACGGGCTAAGGAGCTTGAAGACCTAAGCGTTGCTCCCGGCCCAATCTCGGCCTTCAGAAGAGAAGCCTTGGAGCGGATTGGTGGGTTTGTCGAGAGTGAAGTTGAGGACTACGCAACAACAAAAGAGCTCAAGAAACTTGGGAAGGTTCTCTATGCCCCAAAGGCAAGGGTCTACACGAGAATGCCAAAGACACTTCCAGAACTTTGGAGGCAGAGGAGGAGATGGTTTCTGGGTGATTTAAAGCATCTTGGAGGAGGGCTGGAGAAAGAGCTCTTTTTCCTGATCTTGGGCGATTTCGTTGCTCTTCTCGATGTAGTAGTTCCGGTTGCACTGCTCTTAAAGGGAAACTTTGATTTGCTCTTGCTGTTCTTGAGTTATGAGGTGCTTACCCTTCTTATCCCTACGGTTGTTGAGGGAGGTTCCCTCCTAAATGCCCTTCTCTTTCCAGTATTTCTGTGGTTCTGGGCTCTGTTTTATCTTTTCCTCCACATCTATGGCTATCTCCGGATGTTGTTTGGGAATTTAAATGCGAAAATTTGAGCTGAAGTCTCCTTAGGTTTTTAAACCTAAATCTTGAAGTTTCTGCGGTGAGGAAAATGGACTTCAAATTCGAGATAAAAGCGCGAGATGCTGCGGGAAGAATAGGGAAAATTGAAGTTAACGGGAAAAAGCTCGAAACTCCAGCTATTATGCCCGTAGTTAACCCTAAGCAGCTCATAGTGACTCCTAAAGAGCTCAAAGAAATGGGCTTTGACATTATAATCACGAACTCCTACATAATTTACAAAGACGAAGAGCTGAGAGAGAAAGCCCTTGAAAATGGTATTCACAGGCTTTTGGGCTACGATGGCATAATAGAGGTCGATTCCGGAAGCTTCCAACTTATGAGATATGGTGGAGTAGAGGTTACCAATAGAGAGATTATAGAGTTCCAGCACAAGATAGGCGTTGACATAGGGACGTTTCTAGACATCCCAACAATTCCAGATGCTCCAAGGGAGAAAGCTGAAGAGGACCTTAAGATAACACTCGAGAGAGCAAAAGAGGCTGAGAGCATAAAGAGCATACCCATGAATGCCACCGTTCAGGGCTCAACATATCCCGACCTGAGAACCTACGCCGCTAGAAAATTAAGCGAAATGAACTTTGAGATCCATCCGATTGGTGCCGTTGTTCCGTTAATGGAGAGCTACCGCTATAGGGATTTGGTTGATGTTGTAATAGCCTCAAAAATTGGGCTAAGACCGGACAGACCTGTTCACCTCTTCGGCGCTGGGCATCCGATGGTATTTGCTCTGGCAGTTGCGATGGGAATTGACCTCTTTGATTCGGCAAGCTACGCCCTTTACGCTAAAGACGACCGTTACATGACACCTGAAGGAACCAAGAGGCTTGAAGAGCTTGAGTATTTCCCATGCTCATGCCCTGTTTGTTCTCGCCATACACCGCAAGAGCTGCGCGAGATGTCAAAGGAAGAGAGAACGAGGCTTCTAGCCCTTCACAACCTATGGGTCATTAGAGAGGAGTTAAACAGGGTGAAGCAGGCAATAAAAGAGGGAACCCTCTGGCAGCTAGTTGATGAGCGTTCAAGGTCTCACCCAAAAATGTTTGCCGCTTACAAAAGGCTGCTTGAATACAAGGACTACCTCGAGGAGAACGAGCCGATAACAAAGGCCTCTGCCTTTTTCAAGGTTAGTGAGGAGATCATGAAAACTCCCGTAGTTTTGAGGGCAAAGCAAAGAGCTGAAAGGGTAAAAGGGAAGTTCCCGGAGACAATCAGCCATCCCATTTTTGGCGAAATTCCAAAATACCTGAGCTTAACTTTCCCGTTTGCCCAGAGCGAGGGGGAGGAAGACTTCACAATAGAGAAGCCCTCAAAGGAGGAAGCGAAGCTTTACGTTCAGGCTGTTGCTGAATATCAGTTTGGCGAAGGAGCGAGTGAAGCCTTTAAAGATATTTTTGTCGAGCTCTCAAGAAAGACCGGAATGCCAAGACAGATAAAAGCTGGAGGCAAGCACGTGGCAACTTTTAGAGCGGAAGACGGTCTTTTGACCCTTGGAATCGAAGGAGCAAGAAGACTGCACAAGCTTCTCCCCTATCCAATGAAAAGGGTTGTTGTTAATGAAGACGCGGAGCCCTTTGCAAGAAAGGGGAAGAACGTCTTTGCGAAGTTCGTGATTGATGCAGACGAGTCTATAAGGCCATACGACGAAGTTCTTGTGGTGAATAAGAACGACGAGCTTTTGGCAACCGGACAAAGCCTGTTAAACGGCAAAGAACTTAAGATATTTCAGCAGGGCCTTGCGGTAAAAGTTAGAAGGGGAGTTGAGTGATCACTCGAGCGGAGACCTTCCATATTTTATGAAAACCCTCAGCTCTTTGTCTTTCTTTTTCAGATAGTTCATGAGGGCTTCAAGCTCAGCTCTGAAGGCTTTTTGTTCAATTTTTACCCCTTCGTGGGCTCTCTGGAGCGGTCTTATATAGCCGTTGCTCTCGTGCCACAGCAATTTTGCTATCAGCTCATCGTTGATTGAGGTGTTGGATTGGAGCAGGTATATGATGCCCCCCTTCATGGTTCTTATATACGCTGAGGGAACTCCCGTTTCTATGAACCTCTGGACGGTGGGGAAGTATTTCCTCAAAATCCTCGGCAGACGGTGGGCTATTTTCTTTTTTTCTTCAGCCCTTTCCGGGTCGTATATTACACAGTAACCGGGAAGTTCTTCGCCATGCGTTTTGACAAGATATGCATCGATAAACGGCACGTCAAGGAGATCTATGCCCAGTTTTGACGTGATTTTCCTGTTGTAGAAGCTCTTTGCGATGTAGATTAGCTCCCTTTGGAGGAGCTTCTCTAGTGAGTAGAGGTACTCCAGATAGCCTAGGACAACATGAATGGTGTTTCTTGCCTCTTCAAGGGTTAATGTCTTTGGCTCACTGTATTCATCCAGCTCTTCGGCAATTTTTATTATCTCACTTCTGGGAATCTCGGCTTTTAGCGCATCCCTCAACCTCTTTAGGGCACCGTCGTAGTTTACAATCTCTTTGCCTTCCATTGCTTTGTAGAACTCCGAGTATTCATCTATAACCTCGTCCGCGAGTATAACTCCACTGTAGAGCTCCCTTTCCTCAGCAAGGCGCTTTTCTAAATCGAGATAGTGCTCATCGAGCCTCTCCATGAAGTCCCTGATGAGTTCTCCCAGTTTATCTTCTCCCAACGTATGAATTAAGGTGGTTATCCCTTTAACGCTCTCGGGATAAACGGGAGGTCTTGTTAATGAACCGGTGAGCGTTCCGTCCATCAAAATCATATGCTCCTCATTCCCTACTAGCGCCCCGAGCTTGTTTTCTAAAGTCTCCATTTGAAGTCTTATTATCTGGTCGGAAATTCCATGGTTGTATGTCATGGCATTTGTATAGACCAGCCGAGCACTTTTACCGTTTCCAAAGGCAAAAGAGGCAACTGTATAAATTATTGTTCCACTCAGCCTTGCCTTTCCTTGACTTCCATCAACAGCATAAACTTTGCTCTCCTTTTTTTCGGGGAGAGGTCTCCAATCTACTCTGCCCTTTAGGGCTCCTTCAACTTCTTTGAGTTCTCCTTTGAGCATCTGGAGGATTTTGTCTGCTTGATATTTGGAAATGAGGCGGTACATTCATCCCACCTCTACTTCTTCTACTCTCGAAGTGCCGTTTTCAAGCCTGACTCTCACCACTCTATCTGCGGCATCCTTGAGCTCCTCGTCGTGCGAAACTATTATTACCTGGGGGATTTTCCTCAGATATCGCTCCATTATGTCCACGAGCCTTCTTCTCCTCTCCTCGTCGAGATAAGGTGTCGGCTCATCCATTATGAGGAGGGGAATCTCTCCCGCAAGGTAGAGGGATAGAGCCAATCTAAACGCCAGACCGAGGGCTATTCTCTCACCACCGCTCAAGAATGAAAGCTCCCTTTCTTTTCCATCGTATATAACCCCAAGAACAACTTTGTTCTCTTTTGCCTTCACAGTTATTCCAGAGTACTTCTCTTCTGTTAGTTCCTCAAATATTTCGCTCGCGTATTCTCCAACTTTTGCAAGTGCATCTTCCTTGAGGAGGTTTTTAAATACCCTGACCTTTTCTCTGAGCTCTTGAACTTTTTCTCTGGCTTTTTTCAGCTCTTCAAGCTCTTTTTTCTTGTTCTTAACGTTTTCCCTCTCCTTCTGGAGGCTCTCTAGGTTTTTGCTCAACTCCTCTTTTCTTTTTTCGAGGTTTTCAAGCTCAGTTTCTGCCTTCGTTAGGGCTTCTCTTGCCTCAACATATTCTCTTCTCAGCTTTTCGTGCTCTTCTTTGTTGTACTTTTTCTCGAGCTCAGCAACTCTCTCATCCAGCAGTGAAAGCTGTGCTTCAAGTTTGTGTTTTTGCTTTTCCAGAACCTTTAATTCTTTTTCTTCTCTGCTAAGGCGTTTTTCTTCTTTCTCTAGTTCTTCTTTAACGTCCAAAAGTTTGAGGTACTCCTCGTAGAGAGGTCTCAATTTTTCGAGCTCTACTTTAAGTTCGCTCTCATTTTCAAACCCAAGTTCCTTGAGTTTGTTCTCATATCCCTGAAGCTCTCTTTTGGCGTTTTCTATCTTGCCCTCTATGCTTATCTTCATTCTTTTGAACACCGGCTTCTTTTTGAGCTCTTCAACAATCCCCTTGAGCTTGCCTTCAAGCTGGTTTTTCTCCCTTGAGAGTTCTTCGTACTCTTTGGCCTTTTTCTCAAGCTCGTTGATGTTGAACTGTGCCAGTTTTTCCTCGTGTTCTTTTATCTGTTTCAATATTCCTTCGTTTTCTATCACTATGCGTTCTTTGTTCAAAGTCTTTTCAATGCTTACGAGCTCGGCTCTGAGCTTCTTTTCTTCTTCTTCGAGCTCCCTCATCTTTGCTTTGTATTCGCCGATTTCTGCTCTGTAGCTTGCGATAAGCTCTTCTCTGTGCTCATCTGTAAGCTCGGCACCGCAGACAGGACACCTTCCTTTAGCTTTCATGAGCTCTGATATTGCCTTGTCTTTCTCTCCGGAGAGGCTCCTGAGCTTTCCTTTTTCTTCCCCAATTTTTTCCAGCCTATCGCGGATTTCGTCTCTTCTTCTCTTTGCCTCTTCTATCTCGTCTTTGAGAACTTTAATGTCCTCCTCGCTAAGGGATAATCTATTCTTTAGGGTCTCTATTGTCTTCTTGATTCTCGTGGCTTCTTCGTATTCTTCTGCAGCCCGCTTCAGGCTTTCAAGCTTTTCTTCTATCCCGCCAATTTTTTCTTCAAGCTCTTTCAGCTCTTTTTCTTTCTGCAAGAGCTCTTTGAGTCTTTCTTCTATCTGAGAAAGCTTTCCTTCGTAGCCTTTAAGCTCTTTTTCAATTCTTGCTTTTACTTCACTGTATTCTCTCTGGAACTTTTCGAGCTCTTTGTACCTCTTGGCTTGGGGTTTAATTTCTTCGAGCTTTTCCAGCTTCTTCCTTAGCTCTTCTATTTTCTTTTTCCTCTCATCTATTGATTCAAGCAGTGCATTTATTCTCGTTGCTACCCCTTTGAGAGTCTTTTCGAGTTCATTTCTCTCTTCTTTTACTTTATTGAGCTGTTCCAAAAGATCGTCAAGTTGGTAGAGTCTCTCCTTTATCTTCTCGGCATTTTCTCTCAGTTTCGGGATTTTGGGGGAAATCTCGTTTATTCCCTTTATTACCTCTGTCAAGTTCTTTTGTGTTTGCTCTATTATTTCGTCAATGTTCCTCATTGCTGTAAGGTACTCCTCAATTGCGTTAATCTTCCGGTCTATAGCTTTTCTGACTTCGAGGAGGTTGTTGTACGCGTTTTCATATTTGTCCAACCCAAGAACTTTTCTAACGACTTTTTCTCTGCTCTCATCACTCTCTAAAATTGCGTCGATTTCGCCTTGCCTTATGTATATTGCATTCACAAATACATCATAGGGAATCATTTTTTCCATCCAGTTCCTCACGGGCTGCTGACCGGCTTCAGTTGCATAATGCCACTCATCACCGTCTTGATACTTGACGAAAGCTATACCTCTGGTTATGTTCCTGTGGAGCTGGTATCGTACATTATCTTTTTCAAAGAATACCGTTATTTCTGTGCTTTTTCCGTTCACCCTGAGGATGTCTTCCTTCTTGAGGTCTTTGGGCTTTGTGGGCCAATAAAGGCCTACAAGTATCGCATCGAGGAGGGAACTTTTTCCAGAACCGTTTTGTCCTATTATCAGGTTTATCCCGGGTGTAAACGTTACCTTTGTGAACTCATGTGAGCGGAAATCTCTCACTATTATTTTCTCAATCCTCATTTCCTCTCACCCTTTGAGCCAGGACAATAAGTCCGATTTCTTCTCTGGTGGCTTTTTTATCTTCTTGATTTTCTTCTCTTCAGGCTTCTTTTCCCCCTCTTCTTGTTTCATAACAACCTTTTCTTTAACTTCCTCTTTTCTCTCTTCTTTGTTGGGCGTAGATTCTTTCTCAGGTATAGAGCCTCTTAAGAAGAGCTCGATAACTTCTTCAAAAGCTTCAAATTCCTTCTCGCCAACAAGTTCGAGTATTTTGAGCTCTAGGGGATTAAAGAACCCTCTTAGATCTGTGGTTTGGGTTGGCCTGAAGGATGGTCGTTTGAACTTCGTTCTTATGTGGAGGTATTCAACTTCGAAGATTTCGTGGAGAAAAGACACGTCAAAAGGCCTCTCCCATTCAATGTCCACCCTCAAGAAAGCTTCCTTTGGTATCTTTGTGCTCAGCTTTTTGAGCTCCTGCCTTGCAGCCCTTTCGTCGGCTTTAATTTTAACATCGTAGAAAGGCCTAACGTCGAGTTTTACAAACCTTGGTTTGAAATCTTCAACTATCAGAAATCCCTTGTCCTCTCCGGCTTGGGGAACAAAAGTCTCTCCGTTCCACCTGTATCTTATTTCGTAGTCCCCAAAGTCCCACCTCTCCAATGAACCGGGATAAGCAACTACACCTAATCCTTTGTTTGTCTGCCACTTTTTGTGTATGTGCCCCATTGCGTAGTAAAGAAAGCCCTCTGGCAGGTCTTCGAGGGTTATCTCGAAGTAGTCCCTCTGCGTTTCCAGTCTCAGGCTGTCCATCATTTCCTTTATCCCCTGGTGGAGCATAAGCACAGCGTCTCCGCTTGGCTTAAAGTACTCGCTCAGCTTGTTTCTCTCAAACCATGCAGCACTCATGAACTTCAACCCATAAATCTCTAGGCTTTTGTTCCCTTTTTCGAAGACCCCTTTGACGATTAGCTTTCCATTGACTTTTTCTGTGGTTTGATACGTGTTTTCTTTTTTCTCCTCGCTGAAGCCGAGAACGTACATCAACCCCAGGGATTCTAGAAGATTGTATGCGGAAATCCTCTTTTGGGTTCTGTCGTGGTTTCCTTCAATTGCAAAAACCGGAATTCCTTCTTCTTTTGGGATCGAAAGGATGTCTATGGCTTCCTTTATTGTCTGGGGGCTTGGGTTGCTGCGGTGAAAGAGGTCTCCCGCAATAAGTATAAAGTCCACTTTTTCCTCAACTGCCTTTTTTATTGCAGTCTCAAAGGTTTTTCTAAACTCCTCGGCTCTGTAGGGCAGTCTGTACTGCTCAAACCCAAGATGTACATCTGCAATGTGGGCAAATTTAAAGGTCATACTCTATCCCCTCATCTTCATAAGCCTGCTGAATTTCTTCCTCTCTCTTCTCTTCTTCTGCTCTTTTACGCCACCTTGATACAACTCCTATGTCCTCTCCTCCATAATCGCCGCCCTTTTCTTTGAAGTTGTAAATCTTAACAAGCGCTGGAAGGGCTATTGCTTGGCCAACTATAACTGCCTCTCCTTTTCCGAGGGAGGCTATGTCAGCTAGCAAGTCGTTGCTCAACTGCTCGCTTGCCTTTAGGACATACTCTTGGTCTCTTGGGTTTACAATCCTCAGGATTATCTTGGTGTTTGTCTGGCTTAAGACGTCTTCATTAAGTTTGTTTGGTCTTTGGGATACTATTCCAAGCCCAACTCCAAACTTTCTTCCTTCCCTGGCAATTCTGCTCAAAACCCTCACGGCATCATTGTGTTCTCCTTGCGGGGCAAAGATGTGTGCCTCCTCCACTATCATGAGTATTGGCTCAGCAAGTGCTTTACTTTTCTTTTCGATGCTCTTCATAAGTTCTTTGAGCTCTTCGATTTCTTCTTCGAGTTTTGATGTTTTCGCAGCCCTGCTTTCTCTTAGCTCTTCTTCTATGCGTTCAAGAGTCTTTCTGGCTTTTTCATAGTCTACCCTTGCCTCAAATATTCCCTGGAGCAGTTTTCCGACAACGACTTTCATTTGGCCCTCGTCTAAGGGCCCGAGGTCGATAACGTTTGCCTTTCCAGGCTCAATTTGGGATATTAAGTCCTCACTGGTTAATAATCCCCCATAATTTCTCAAAAATCTCCTAAGCCTTAAAACAACTCCCCTTAACGTCTCTACCCTATCTGATTTGAGTTCTTCCGTTAGATAGTCCTTTTTTCCTTCATCCCAGTAAATTGCCGCTTTATTTCTGATCCAGTCGTTTATCGTCTCCATGAGCTTTTCGATAAGTTCTCTCCCACCCAAGTTTGGATTTTCGTATTTGATTGTTTCCCATGCTTTAGCTAGAAATTCTCTCTGTATGGTGGCGTTTTTTGCGACTTCTATCAGGTCTGCCAGCTCTTCACTATCCATTTCTTCAGGTCTTATTTTGGCATCTATTATCTTGACGTATTTCTTCCCAGTGTCTGGAAGCTTCAGCTTTACGTAATCTCCGTGCGGGTCTAGGACAACTACCGTCCCCCTGAGCTTTTCGACGATCTGGCTTATCATCACTGCAACGGTGTTTGACTTACCTGCTCCGGTAACTGCCAAAACGGCAAAATGCCTTGATACAAGCTCGTCAGCGTTCAGATATATTGGCACGTTTTCCCTTAGGAGGAGAGTTCCCACGTTGATGTATCCCTCTCCGGGGTTGTATATTGCCTTGAGGACTTCGTCGCTTAGCCTATAAACAGTTCTTCCATTGGGGATTGGGACTCTGTTTGGTAAAACATCAATTCTCTCGCCGTTAAAATTGAGTTTGCCCAGCACCCTTACGCTAGCGATAACTTCTTCATTGTCCTCAATGCTCTCTCCGTATTGCTCCAAATCAAGCTGAAGAGATTGATATGTGCTTTTTCCACTTATGAGGAGCCAATTTATGTTTTGGAGCTTTCTGATTGTGCCGATAACCCACTCTCCATTCCTGTTCTGGGCAACGACAAACTCCCCAAACTGTAAATTCACATCGGGGTGAGCGGAAAAATCATACCCTATGACACTTGCCTCACCTTTGACTATCCCGACGGCATCTTCCGCTATCCTCATCATATCACCTTCATTTAATTAACTACCTCCAGGCTGGTTATAAACTTAACCCTAGTTCCCATTAGATCGTTAGAGTTATAAGCACTTAAGTCTTTTGGTTGATTGGTGGTTGTTATGAACTTTCAGCAGGAAATC
>LGET01000021.1 GCA_001507935.1 Thermococcales archaeon 44_46 | reverse complement strand
TATCATTATTTTTTCCCATTTCCTTTATCAGTTCCCTTATTAACCTACTAAGACTGAATTTTTCTTTCTTGCAACCCTTTAAGTCACCAAGGCATTCTTTGTCTGTCTTAAAAAATACGTTTTTACTTCCAGGATACAGCACCACAGCAAACTTAGCTCCCAAAGCGTCTCTGTAAGTATGCATCTTATAAATGTCCTCCAGCTTCGCCCAAGTCTTGTAGCTCCCGGTTTTTTCAGCAATCTCACTTTCTTCATCGAATTCCTTTCTTCTATTTTCATCCACCACGTCGAGTTTGAACTTTGCGTCAAAGACCCCAACGAGCTCCGTATCTCTGTTGCCAGGATTTCCCGTGAAGAGTGAGAAGTCTGGCCTCAGCGTCACGGAATAGCTCCATTTCTTAGGGGCGAGTCGCTTGTTATAGTACAAACGCCAGCCGTTGTCAAACTCAGCGTAAACGTCTCCGCTTTCAGAGAGCTCCCCCGCTGGCGTTACGTGAATTTTAAGCCTCTTATTCTCAAGTATATCCCCAAGCTCTTCAACCAGCTTAAAAAAGCACCAGTACTCGTAGAGCTTAGCGATGTCTTTGTTGGCTATTGCTCTCTTCATTTCACCGAAAAAGGGCGAGTAAGCTTTAAACTCCCACCAGAGCTGAAGTAAATCCCTGTACCCCTCACGTTTAAGGAGCACCTGAGATGTGGATGGGAAGATTACCATTTCACTAACGTCATCAAAGATGTCACTTACAGCGTAGTATTCCAGATCGCCAAGAACTATTTTCAGCTTGGAGGTTGCTTCTTGTTTTTGATCCTTTGTTAAGTATGAAGATGTCATAATGGCATTGAGAGTTTTCTCGCCCCATGCTATCAGCTCGTTGAGGAAGTGCTTAACAAACCTGTTTTCATGGGTATCAAAGCTTTCGTACTTAATTTCTTGAGCGACTTTGGTAGGGACATAACCGCTTAGGGATTCTGCAACTGCAAAAGATAGTCCTTTTGCCTTTGTTAGGTATTCAGGATGAGTAATGATTGAAATGACAGTATCTTCATTGACTTCACTTACTTCCCAGAAGTTTAGCCACTCTTGTTTCTCAACGAGCTTTCTGTGAGGGCATTTTATGATGTCCTCGTAAGCTGAGATTATTCTCTCCCTGTTGTTTACGAGAAAGTGATACACAAAGAGCTCACTTATAGGTTCTTCAGATTCCTCAATTCCAAAGCCTGTGGGAGCGGTAATCGAGAATGGGAGCAAAATTGATTTTTCGCTTATGTATTTGACGAGCGCATTGTAGAGTTTTTCATGCTTTTGTACAAGCTTTTCTGCATTCTCCAGGCTAACGTTGTAAATTTTCCCCACTTTCTCTGAAAGCACTTCAAAATCCTTAAACCGTAGAGAAACTTCCTTCCCATTTTCTAAAATTTCGATATTGGTCTTTCCGATGTAGTTTTTGAACTGAAAAGTCGCTATGTAGGTATTTTCGTTGATTTCCTCAGCCTTAGTCGTTTCCTTTTCATTCCCAATCCTTATGCTGAATTCTCGCTTCCCAATAACCCTATATTCCTGCCACTCAAAAAGGTATACTGTATCGTTTACTACACCTATTTTGCCTTTTAGCCGGTATTTTCCATCTTCATCAAGTAGTATTATTTTTAAAAGAACATCTCTTGTTTCACTCTTTTCCATCCTATGTATTCCCCCAACAAGTTACCCTCATTTAAAAATAGCACAAACTTCAACTTATCTTTTTCGGTTTTCTAGGGCTTTCCACTCCTAATCAGCATTGAGTAGTACTTCGGAGAGAGTCAACTCTTCCTGCTGAAATTGAGAAATATGCAGTTGCTACATTAAATTTGAGAAAACACAGAAAGTATTCGCAAGTGACAAAGTTCATTTATAGGAAAACTTCTTGCGATAATTATTTTAAAAAAGGTTTGCTCTGGAGCCCTGGATTTGGTAGCCCCGCGGGGATTCGAACCCCGGTCGCGGGATCCAAAGCCTCTCGGAAAAGCCTTTATTCGCCGAATGAAGCTCTTACAATGCCTTTTTCAGAAGAAACCTCAACAACGCCCCAATCAGCATTTCCAGCAATCGGATACGTTTTTCATAGCAGTGGTAAGCAGCAGCAATACCGAAGACATCTTCAAGTTCAAGATCCAAACCAGTATTATGTCATAACTGAAGGAGACATAGACAGGCTCTTCTTAGAGTTCGAAACCAAAGGTGTTACCCACGCTCACAAGAGGAGCGTTGAGTACATAATCTCAATGTTTCTAAAGGATGCTACCAGAGAGCACCAAGGAAAGTACCTTTTCACGATGAAAGACCTAAAGGAGTATCTTGGGATCATCAGGAGGGAATACTCAGTATCATTTTATCGCAAAAACGTCACTTATCTCAAAAAGCTCTTCAGGATTGCCGGGATTGATCTGGCAGAATCCCTCAAAGCACCATCAGAAATCAACGTGGACTTAACCATAGTGACAATTGAAGACATCAAGAACCTGATCCAACTGATCGATTCCCTCCACCTAAGCTGGCATTTTGAAGATTGGAAGAAAGACCAATTCGTCACAGCAATGCTTCTAATGGCAGTTACAGGAATGAGGGTAAGTGAACTCGCTAGAATCCCCCTGAAAGACATAGATCTAAAAAATCGGAGGATTTACTTAACCACTCAACAAACAAAAACAAAACAGGCCAGAGTTGTGTTCTTTACAGAGGAGTTACAAGAGTTGTTGGATGATTACATCCAAACTTACAGGCCAAATCTCCATGAACCTCTAGCAACGCTTCCCCAGCTCCAGCGGCCCTTCCGAAGAAAAAGCCCTCTAAGAAACCAGAAACTTCGTCCCAAACACATGCGGAAGTTCTTTGCGCAGGAATGGGATAGGAGGAACGGCAATGCAACAATTAAAAAGCTCCTAATGGGACATTCTATCAGATACGATATCAACGCCCTTCATTATTCTCACCATACGATAGATGAGCTGCAGGATACGTATGATAGGATTTTTGGAAATTTGAGATTTATTTCTCTTTGATTTATTCGGCTTATTTGTTTAAATGTGGTTATTATTATTAATTAAATTGTGCTTTATTAGTAACTCTTAAAAAGATTGACGCTATCACTTGTACTGTTGGAATACAGGGGGTAACAAAATGGGGATAAGATCAGAACTTGTTGCTGATCTTATTGCTGAACTTCTCGGTCCGCGATACGGTATTGAAGAGGAGCTCCCCGAAACAAGAAAACCCCTTACTGAATATGTCACAGGAATTCTTTCTCCAAAGATGATTCCTCCGGAGACCGTACTTGAATATGAAACCGCCGAAGGGGTTGCTGGAAGTGAAGAGGTGACTTCAGGATTTGAGGATGAGGAGGAGGATGGGGACGTTGGCTTGAATTTCAATCCGGTTCTTGACCCCCGCACTCTCCCACGATCCTTTGGTCTATCATTCATCATCAGACCTAAGACAGGAAAAACACCAAAACTCGGAATTTGTGTTACTTGGGCAAGATACTTCTGGGACGGGGACAAGAAAGTATGGAAGAGAAAACCCCGAGCATACTTCTTGGAGATACCGCTTAAACCATGTAATGCGAGGAGAAAATGTTCTGAGGAGTATTGTATTCCGGATCCTGAGAAGAAAGAGGTAGCCCAAGTACTGGGTACCGCAGAAACCGAACTTCTTCTGAAAGTTATCACACGGAGAAAAGAAGACCTTCTTCATGTCTCTATCTTTGTTGTGAATGGAATAAAGAAATCCGCCAAAGATGAAACAGTGTCGTTGCACATCTTTCAGCCCCAGCTACGTGTTAGGGTATTCAATGCATCTGTAGTTCCCACAACATTTGGGGAAAACACCGATGAGATCGATTTTATCTACAGGGAAAACAGAGCTTATGCTAAGGGGCACATGGCTTCAGCTGTATGGTGCATAGAATCCCCTGAAAACTGTACAGACCCTGAACTGAGGTATTCGGATGATGTGCCACAAAGACCTCCCTTTAAATGGGCAGACTACAACACTGCATTACAGATCTGTAAGGAACTTGCCAGAAAAAAAGGAGAGAAAAATCCCGAGGAAATTGCGAGAAGTCTGGTATCAATGTTCGTTCCTCCCTCCCCCCAAGACAAGAAAGCGTGGAGGAATTTTAATCTGATCAGGTCTGAATTCATTCCAGTTTATGCTCTTTCGTCTCCCGAATTTGGGTGGAAAAAGGAATTTGGAGATGAGCCCGTGCTAGCTGCTGAAGATCTTGCTGAAAAATGGGATCCCAACGAGCTTTATGAGGCACTGATTCCACTTTACAGGGGATATTTAAAATGGTTCAAAACACAGGTCAGGGAATATCTCGATCTCCAAGATGATCGGGAAAAGGAAATCGGACTTCGCATTCTGCGGGAAATTGCAAAAACAATAGGTAGGATACGGCGCGGAATACGGATACTGGAAAAAAACGAAAATGCACGTCTTGCTTTCTGTTTTGCAAACAAGGCAATGGCCCTTCAATTTAGATGGCAGCGCAGAGAAGAGGAAGATGAAAACTTGAAAAAATTAATATGGAGACCATATCAGCTTGCATTTCTCCTCATGAACATTGAGTCAATAGTAAATACCGAGTCTCCCGACAGAGAGATATGTGATCTCCTCTGGATTCCAACAGGTGGAGGAAAAACCGAGGCATATCTGGCCCTTGTTGCATTTACCCTTGCATACCGTCGCAGAAGGGCTCTCTCTCGGATAGGGAAAAGAAATGTCGACTCAAGCGGGGCTGGAACCGGTGTCATCTCCAGATACACACTCCGGTTGCTGACCATTCAGCAATTCAGGCGTGCCCTTGCTATGATAACTGCCTGTGAATATCTCAGGACGTATGGGTTAAAAGAAGGGAAACCGCCGGGATGGAGGCCAGAGAAATATCCCAACAAAGATGAGCCCTTCCTGTGGGGTGGTTCCAGATTTTCGATAGGACTCTGGGTTGGAGGAGGGCTAACACCCAATGCTCTCAGTGATGCATGGCCAAAGGGCTCTGACGGCAAAAAGAAGCGTATTTTGGGAGCTCTATCCATCCTAAAGGGGGATCTGAACGGAGAAAAACAGGGTGAACCCGCTCAGATTCTCAGATGTCCTGTATGTGGTAGCCTTCTTGCAATCCCCGAGGATGGAATAGATGCAAGAGAATCGGAGTCGATTCATCTAACGGTGAAGTCCTCCAGTTCTCGGGAGGAAATTGAGAATGCATTCCAGTCATTCCTAGGGGGAGAAATCGGGAATACAGGAATAATGCTCCTTGACGTTAAAGTTCATGAACTGCCCTCAGCAGGATTTTTCGTGATAACCCTCAAATTCAGGAGTGATGCCCCCGTTACAAGTGAAAAGTTCGATGATGCTTGGGAACACCTTTCAGATAAACTCCATGATGCAGGAGTTAACATAATCCTCAGAGCTGCAAGACCTTCCAGACCGGGATATTTCCTCATTTCAAGAGCCCGTCACCCGAAGGATAATGAAAAATACCATGATTTTGAAATTTATTGTCCAAATCCCGAGTGTCATCTCAATCAGGGCTTATGGGTGGAAGGATACCCAAAGGGCAGTTATGCCTCTATTGATATCCGGATTGGTAAAAAACAGGTTCTCCTCTACATTCCTGGCAATCTTGAATTTAGAGCAGTTCCAGATTTTGCAAGAGCAAACCACATGGAAAATATTCGAGTGAGTTCCGATGAATCAAAGGTTCTTTCATACCGCATTCCAATTCCTGCCCTCACCGTTGATGAGCAACTGTACAGAATGCCTCCATCCTTTCTGATAGCCACAGTGGATAAATTCGCCCAGCTTTCGTTTAAGCCTGAATGCTCCGGATTTTTTGGTAATATCAATGCCTTCAGCGCAAATATTAGTGATTTTGGATATGGAAGAAGCGACACCATAACCGGAAAAGGCCGGATTCCAGTACCTCCTTTTGATCCACCCGATTTGATTTTACAGGATGAGCTTCATCTGATATCGGGTCCTCTTGGAAGCATGGTTGGGATTTATGAGATAGCTGTTGACTATCTCGGAGGACGTAGGGCAAAGTATGTAGCATCAACTGCCACTGTTAAGGGAGCAGAAGAACATGTTGGGACATTATTTACACGGAAGCTTTCAATGTTTCCTCCACTCGGAATTTCACCGGGAGACAGGTTTTTTGTTAGGACGTATCCGGTGCATCCTGCTGATGAAACCAAACCCGGACGTCTTTATGTGGGAGTACTCGCCCCCGGGAGGGGTCCACATACACCTCTGATAAGAATCTGGGCCCGCCTTCTTCAGAGCGTTTACGAACTTGGAGAGAAATACCCCGATGATCTGGATTTCTTCTGGACTCTGGTGGGATATTTCAATTCAATTCGGGAACTGGCAGGTGCGCTCAGTTTGTATCGTCAGGATATTCCTGAACGTATCCGGGATCTTCAGGAAGACGAAAAATGTCGCAGGGATATTTTCAAAGAAAATCCCATTGAACTTTCAAGCAGACTTGACTCAACGATTCTTCCATCCCTGCTCAAAAAACTAGAAAAACCTTACTCGGCTGACGCAATATTCACGACGAGCATGTTCGGAACGGGTGTTGATATTGGACGATTGTCCCTTATGGTGGTTAATGGACAGCCAAAAACAACCACATCATACATTCAGGCAACCGGACGTGTTGGACGAAAACGGGCAGGCCTTGTTGTCACATTTTACAGAGCAACCCGCCCGAGAGACCTCAGCCACTATGAATTCTTCATTGGATACCACAGGGCACTTGATAGATATGTTGAACCTTCGACGGTTTCTCCGCTGTCTCTTGGTACAATAGAGCGTGCTATGGGTCCGGTTATTGTTGGAATTCTAAGAAATCACCCGGCACCGCAGGTGCCTTGGTGGAAAAAAGAGACCGCCCATGAGATGGCAGATGCCCGTTTCACCGCAAGGGAAGTTAAAGAGATTCCAAGAATCTTTGTTGAGCGTCTTGCAAGTTTTCCCGAGTCGAGAAAGTTTTTGAACGAAAATGAGCTTGCCAAAATTGTTAATTTCAAACTTGATACGTGGAGTGGAATTGCAAAGAAGGAGGGTGCAAAACTTGAATACCACGAATATTTTACTGCAACAAAACCCGTAGTACTTGGTACACCTGCCCACGAATACAAAAACCTCTCCGTTGTCTATCCAAATGCCCCGACTTCATTAAGGGATATTGAAGAAACCGTAGCGTTCCAAGTTACAAGATTCGGGAGATGATTGTAATGGTGAAGGTGCAGCATATTAGAAAATCCCAGTTCATAACAACTTTTGGACCCGGCTCAATAATTGAAACAACCGAAGGGCCCAGAGTGATACTCCGGCCAGATATTGGACTTTTTAATGAGCATAATAGGGAAACCCTCGGTATTTCTCCCAAGAAACTTGAGATATCTCACGATCGCATGTCACAAGGCTATCTCAGAGGGGCCAGAGTTTTTGAACTTCCATCAAATGCTGAACTTGAAGTTCCCCAGAACTATGTAATTTACCGGACACGGCCATTTCCCGAATGGTCACTCTGCCCCAAACACGGCATCCTCTATCATCAGAGTTACGGCTGTCCAAAATGCAGGGAGGAACTGAATAGAGAACTTAAAAATAAGGGATACTCTGATGAAGAACGAGAACGGGAAATTAAATGGAGGCTTAGAGAACAGGGCAGAAAACAGGCAATCCGTTTTATTCTTGCATGTCCAAAGGGCCATATGGGGGATATTTCCTGGCCATATGAGGTCCACAAAAATTCCTCAAAACCCTGCAACCACAATAACAGCTGGTTTGAATGGATCCGCAAGGGACCATCCCTCTCCGATGTGGTCATCAGGTGCCCCGAGTGCAAAGCTAGTGTTACTCTCAAAGAAATTTACCAACGTCCTCATTCATGTCCAAGCACATATCTCGAAAGAAATGAAAAACCGGGAGAAACAAAAAAATGTGAAGAAAAAGCCTATGTCATTCAGAGACAGGCATCCAATCTTTATGTGCCCGAGATTGTTACACTCTTTACAGTCCCCCCACGGGCAACAACCCTTCACAAGATCTTGGAAAGGGATCATATTAAGGGTGCTCTGAGGGTCTTAGTGGATCCCGATGGCACAGCTCTTGAGGACAGAGAAGGTTTTCTGAAGAGACTGGAAAGGGTACTCACCACTGCGGAGCTTACAGAACTTGAGTCTTACGACTGGGACGATGTGAGACAAATAATTCTGGATATCATTAATGATTCAAGAGAAATACCCACCACTCCCTATGAACTCTTCAAGGAAGAATTTGAATCATTCATTATGGCTTCTGAGAAGGGATTCCCCCCAGTAAAGTCCAATATCAAAAAAGACAAAGTTCTGTTTTACGTGAACCGGAATAACGTCAGAACAGTTTATGATGAAAATGGGGTTGGATTCAGGGTTACCCCCATTGAGAAGCTTCACACTGTAATGGTTCTTAAGGGATACAGAAGATTTGTGGGAAAACCGGGTGACTCTGACGATTCTTTGCTTGAAGCAGACCTTGTTTCCGTTGGTTTCAAGGAGGGGGACACCGAATGGTATCCCGGCGTGCAGCTTTTTGGAGAGGGGGTTTTTATTACCTTCAGGGATCCCCAGCAATTGTGGGAGTATGCCAGAAGAAAATCCAAGGAACACTATGACAGGTGGTTTTCAGCGTTTACGGCAAAAGGAAGAGGGTACCCCGATCACCTGTTTAAAGACCCGTCAACAAAATTTGAACTTCATCCAGCCTTTGTATTCTGGCACACACTTTCCCACATGCTGATCAGAGCCATATCTGTTGACTCGGGATATTCAGCAGCGTCAATAAGGGAGAGAGTCTATGTAAAAATTGATGATCCCAACCACCCGGAGGGCGGGGTAATTCTTTACACTGCCCAGCCAAATGCAGATGGCACTCTGGGTGGATTGATCTCGCTGGTACGGAAATTCGAGAAAATACTGAATAGAGCGTACGACTTTCTTTATTCATGTTCAAACGATCCCCTCTGTATTGAACAGGAGTTTAGATTTACCTTGGATGCGCCCACAATGGTAAATGGTGCTGCATGTTACGCATGCACCTTGATCTCGGAGACATCGTGCGAACACAGAAATATGTGGCTTGACCGGCATGTTCCTGTGGAATGGATGGAGGGACTGGAATAATGGATACCCAAAAGATTACCACTGCCAGAATACTCACCATCGGGAATCGTCTAAAGAAAAAAGAATTCAGGAATATCGACACCGTGGTGTATGAGCTTCTTGAAAATGCCATGGAACAAATTCATCTCGTGAGCTACGTAATCACAGATGGAGCAATGTGGCTTGTTGATTTAATTGAAAAAAACCTGCAAAAAGGGAGATCGGTAAAATTCATTGTAAATGAACTGGATCCATCAAAAAGAATAACGGATCGACTGTACAGCATGAGTCTCAAGTATCGAGATTTTGACCTTGTTGAATTCAGCAAGAGATACCCTGGAGAAACAATTCATGCAAAAGCAATTGTGGTTGACCGCAGGAAAGCAATTATTGGATCAATGAATTTTACTTGGGGGGGAATGGTGGGGAATCACGAAATTGGAGTGCTAATCGAAGGTCCTGATGTTGAGGATCTTGCCTATGTGCTTGACCTGATATGATTTAAAAAGCCCCCGCAAGAATCTGGACAGAGGGAGTATGCAATGAAATCAAAATACACTTTCATGGATCTATTCGGTGCACCTGGGGGATTCTCTCTTGGCATGGTGCTGGCAGGATTAGTGCCCAAAGCAGCCGTTGACATTGACCCTCACGGAATAAAAACGTACAACTACAACTTCAGGGAAGCAATGGGATTTGATACCATTGGCCTGAAAGAAGACCTTAGAAAGCTGCCCCCTGAAGTTATTTCTAATGTGTCAGGAGTTCAAAAAGGGGATATTGATGTGATGGTGGGAGGGCCTCCCTGCCAAGGCTTTTCCGTGGCCGGTCGTGTGAAAATAGCAAATCTTGCAAGAAACGGAAAAAAGAAAGATGTGAAAAACCATCATCCCCGATTTATTGATGATCCTCGAAATGTGCTCTATCGAGAATTCATCCGTATGGTCGACTATTTCCAGCCCAAGATTGTCATAATGGAAAATGTACCCGGAATGATGAGTCACAGGGATGGGGAGACGGTAAGAGAAATAGTTGATGATTTCAGAAGGATTGGATACATAATTCCGGGATGGGAAACAGGAAACAATCCAAGGATACTCAATGCTGCCGATTTTGGAGTACCCCAGACAAGAAGACGTATTTTCTTTGTTGGAATACACCGGGATGAAGAATCACTTGTTGAGGAATTCCGATGGCCATTCCCCACACATAAAGATTCCCAGCAATCCAAGAAAAATCTGGTTGATTACCTTTTCAAAGGACTTCTTCCCAAATATCCATATGTAACTGTTGGACAGGCAATAGGGGATCTTCCCGAACCGGTAGTCGCAAATAGGGCTGGCATAGAAGATTATCCCATGTTCCATGTTATTCATCCCTTTTCCAGATATCAAGAATGGGCCCGGAAAAAAACCCCCTTCTGGGACGGAATGGTTCATAATCATATTTCCCGTTCTCACACCGAACGGGATAAATTGACATTTGAACACATGAAAGAAGGCGATTCTTGGAAAGATCTTCCCCAGCACATAAAAGCTCTTTATGGGTATCGTGACGACATCTTCAGGGATAAATTCAAAAAACTCATATGGAACCGCCCATCATGGACAATAACAGCCCATCTCCAGAAGGACGGGTACCGGTACATACATCCAGTTAAACCAAGAACTCTAACACCCCGGGAGGCAGCAAGGCTCCAGAGTTTTCCGGACTGGTTTATCTTTAAAGGCCCTAGAACCGCACAGTACCGGCAGATAGGAAACGCTGTCCCCCCACTTCTCGCGGCTGCACTTGGCTTAGCAATAATTGCAACTTTTGAAGGATGGGAGGTGAAAAAACTTTGGAAACGCCAAGTAAAAATACTGAGCTGATTGATTTCTTTGTCAATTCTCTGCTATCTTGGTATTATCAGAACGGACGGAGCTTTCCGTGGCGTGAAACAAAAGATCCCTATCAGATACTTGTTGCTGAACTCATGCTCCAGCGCACCAAGGCCTCTCAGGTGGTGCCTGTTTATCTTGAATTCATAAAAGAATTCCCGGATGTATTCTCACTCTCAAGAGCTTCTCCAGAGAGAATCAGAGATTATTTTTCAAGACTTGGACTGGAATGGAGAGCGGAAAAAGTTCTGACTCTGGCAAAAATTCTTGTCGAGAAATACGGGGGCAGAATTCCCTGCGATAAAGAGAAACTGTTATCCCTTCCGGGTGTTGGAGAGTACATTTCTGCTGCTGTCCTGAGCTTTGCATGTAACGTACCTGTTGCAGTGGTTGATTCGAATGTTGTGAGAATTCTCAGTCGCTATTTTGGGATAACCCCCAGAGGGGAAGGGAGACGTGATAAAAAAATACTCGAACTCGCTTCAAAGATTCTACCGGAGCAATTTCATAGAGAATACAATTTTGCAATAATAGACCTTGCTGCTCTTGTATGTACTCCCAGAAAACCAAAATGCGAAATGTGTCCATTACGTGAAAAATGTTCGTGGGTACAGAAGAATAAGAAGGATTGAATGAGGTAATGGAATAAAAGCACACCAAAACAGGAAGAGTCTAGACCCTTACTATTCTACTATTCAATATTCTTAGCATACCAATTCCTTGTTTTTACCCTTTGTTTATGAGCTTTGGAGTCATAAAAAGTTAATTTGAGATACCAAGCCCGATTATGGCATTACTAGTTAAATGAATCCTGGATTGAACCCAGCTATCGTGTTGTATGGCATGTTTTTGAGTGGCTTCTTCAAAAATCAAGCCCTCGTTGCAATCAGTTTTAAACAATAACCCAAAAACCCACGATATTCCTCTTGTACGAGCTTACTTTGCAAAATAATACGCCCTAATGAGTTTGGTTCTCATCTTATCTCCGAGTCTATGTCTGTTCACTCTTAGATACTCCTCAATTTCATTCTTTGATAGCGCACTCGCAATCAGGTACTCATCAACTTGCTCTCTAATGTAATACCAGATCGTTGTGTAACTAACCAACTGGAGTAACCTGGGGAAGGCCTGTTCTAGCCTATTCTCCCGCTCATGCCTGTTTTTTGACGTAAACCACATCCTAACCAGATTTTGTTTAAATTCCCACTCAATATTCCTCTCTTCAATGTAAGAGCCTGGAGTGAGCCCTGAAATCTCCAGATAAGCATGAAATACAGACTTTCCAGATCCATGCTTGTTTGGCCGATAAATTTTCCTCCTTTTTTCAGGCTTTTGGTTGGAAAATTGACTTTCGATCGCCATTTCAATTGCTCGCCGGACTGCTGGGATAAGTTTGGAACGTCTCCTCCGGTAAATTTCACTCAACTGCTCTTTTGTTATGATGTTCGTTTCAATAAGTTTTTCAATATCGGCAACTTCCGTTTTGTGAAGAAGAGAGACAAAAGCGTACTTGCTTCGGGGAACAGGACTATTACACCATCTCAGGAACTCCTCTACGGTATGGTCGCCATTGATAAATCTAACAAGATTCTCTAACTCCCGAGAATTATCCAGAGGATTTTTTGAATCCCTAAACTCTAATATTTTCGTTCTTTTGCAGAAAAATCTGTAAAACTCTTCCAGTTCATTAACAAGTAGTTTCACCCGCTCATTCCAATTTAAAGACGGTGTAAGATAGTACTTGAGAACTAGTGGAATTAAGGTTCGCTCTGCCCGGTAGATCTCATCAGGCGTTACATCCCACAATGGCTTGTCGAATAGGTACGCAGCATAGTACCTGCTAAGAGAAGGCTTGCCAGTTCTAATTTTATTCAAATGCTGTTTAACGCGCCGCTTTTCAATCAAATACGTTATTTTTTGCAGCACCTCAAGCCCCTATTGATTTGGGGTATTATCAAAATTAAATCCAGTTTTTAGATTTGGCTAGGAATATTAACTCTTAGGCTGTAAGCAATTTTGGTTTGAAAAATAATTGTCAATAGGTATGTTTATTTTTGATTCTGTTAATATTGACAATGAGGGTGGCACATTGGTTCCTCAAACCATTCAAATTCCAAAACAGGGCCCTGGAAGACCAAAAACCCGAAACACGACCCCTGTGACCCTGAACTTAGACATTAAAGTCGCGGAATACCTTGCAGAGATGGCTCTCCAATACGGGCTACATCGAAACCACATCATTGAAACATTAATTCTCTCAGCGAGGAATGATAGCTACCCTCTACAGGTGAAAGAGGAAAATGAGAGGCTTAAGGAGAGGATAAAACAGCTGGAATCGGAGCTTATGGAGTTAAAAGAAAAGTGTGGGGGGGATCCATATTCTAGAAAGATTAGGGTGCTTAAAGAGAGAATACATAGGATACTCGATGAGTATGGTGAAATTAGGGTCTTTGAATTAGTGATGAAAGTATTCAATGTTCCAAAGGGAGAGCGGTTGCATAGCAAGGTGGAAGAATTCATCGATGGATACTTCATTGAAACTGATGGTAAAAAGCTCGTCAGTAACGACCTTGAGCTTGTGGTCATTAAAAACAAAAACTGGCAAAGCTGGCTGGATAGTCACAAAACTCCAAGACTCTTGAAATTTTTATTTCTTTATTTATTTTTTACTTTTGTTTGTTGTTTCTTACAGAGCGTAACTTTCTGGGTGCTTTGTGATAATCCACTTTTCTTTTTACTACTTGACAAATAAATATTTAAATAAATAAAAAATCGCTTCAGAATAGAGTTCTGTTCTAAGACAGCGCATCCAACATAAATACAAGAGTTTGAGCAGTCTTAATTTTGTCATTTTTATTTACACATGAAAATTTGTTCTTCTACTATTTAAACATACCTGTTCTGGGTTTTGTAAATCGATACTGTTAGGATAAGCAGTGGGGTGTCAGGTTTAAGTTACTGGCAATACTTCAGAAAAAGAAGGGGGAACATGAAGTCTGAAACCATTATTTACTGGGTGGTTTCAGCCTTAAAACCCTTTCGTCGCAACAAAATCCCACC
>LGET01000020.1 GCA_001507935.1 Thermococcales archaeon 44_46 | reverse complement strand
AACGACCCACACGAAGCTGGAAAGCCACCGCACAGGTTTGAGTATGCCGATGAGGAGAGCAAAAAAGTTGCAGAAATTTTAGAAGAATTTGTGCAGAAAGCGCATGAAGTTCTTGAGAAGCACCCGATAAACGAAAAGCGCAGAAAAGAAGGTAAGCCGGTGGCAAATTATCTCCTTATTCGCGGTGCTGGAACCTATCCAAACATCCCAATGAAGTTCACCGAGGAGTGGAAGGTAAAGGCTGCTGCCGTTGTTGCGACTGCCCTAGTTAAAGGCGTTGCGAGGGCTATAGGCTTTGACGTCTATACTCCAGAGGGAGCTACCGGTGAGTACAACACCGACCCGATGGCCAAGGCAAAGAAAGTCGTTGAGCTCCTAAATGACTACGACTTTGTGTTTCTCCACTTCAAACCAACCGATGCAGCAGGTCACGACAACAACCCCACGAAAAAGGTTGAAATGATAGAAAAAGCCGATGAAATGATAGGGTACATAATTGAGAATATCGACCTTGAGAATACCGTAATAGCAATCACTGGCGATCACTCAACACCTTGCGAAGTTAAAAACCACAGTGGCGACCCCGTGCCTCTCCTAATCGCCGGTGGAGGAGTTAGGGCAGATTACACAGAGAGCTTTGGCGAAAGGGAGTGCATGCGCGGAGGAATAGGAAGGGTCAGAGGAAAATACATAGTGCCCATGATGATGGACTTAATGGGGAGAACTGAAAAGTTCGGAGCTTAGCTTCTTTTTACTCTTCCTTAAGTTTTGAAAGCTCTCCTCTTGGCTTCAACATCTTCATTTAGCAGCCTTAGCTTGTGTTGTATTCCATAGTTTCTAGTAGGCTTTAAGAGATTATTTTTTAATTTCTCCTCATCCTTGCCTCCCAGCGAAGGAAAATAAACAGAAATATCATAAAAATCGTGATATAGTAGCTGATAGCAAAAGGCAGAACACCCATAATTCCCAATGTGTAGAGGGTAGCCAGAATTATAACAACTGGGAGCAACAACCTATAGAGGCGTTTCCTCTCCATTCCTTTCACTCCGTGTTGGTATTCTCCTTGATTTTTAAACGTTTTGGAAAAAGAGTATAAAATCAGCGAACATTGGACTTCCTTCACTTGTCGAGGTGCTTTAAAGCCTCTATTAGTTTGTCATTTTCCTCTTTTTTTCGAATGCTGAATCTTATGTGGCCAGGCAATCCAAAACTTGAGCAGTCTCTAACGAGTATTCTCTTCTCCACAAGCTTCTCAACCGTGCTTTTTGCATCTCCAACGTATTTGATAAAGAAGTTTGCATCGCTTTTTACGTTTAATTCACGTTCTACTCGCTCTTTTTCTTTCCAGATTAGTGGCATTGTTCGTTTTAAGTGTTCAAATTCATCCGCTATGACAAACTCTAAAAACGCATAGCCAAGGGATCCAATGCTCCAAGGCATCCTTACACTTTTGAAGGCCTCCTCAAACCCAACAACATAGCCAACTCTAATCCCTGGCAAGCCATAGCTCTTTGTAAATGTTCTCAGCTTTACTATGTTTTCACTTTCGGGACTTTCTGCATCTTTCACGAAATCTATAAAAGCCTCATCTAGAACGAGAAGTGAATTTTCATCCTCCACTGCTTGGATTAAGGGCTTAAGCTCTTTCACCCCATAGAATTTCCCATCAGGGTTGTTGGGATTGCAGAAGAAGATAATACTACCTTTATCAACTTTCTCAGCCATTGTTCTTGGATCATTTGGAGTCTTTATGATCTCAGCCCCAAAAATTTTTGCAATTCTCTCGTATTCTCCGTAGGTGTGCTCTGGAATGATCACTTTTCTTTTTCCTTTCATTGCGAGGATGCCAACTAGGTATAAAGCTTCGGTTATTCCAGCCGTGACCGTTAATGGTTCCCCCACAATGCTCGAAAGTTCTTCTTCAAGCCCTTCCCAGTAGAGGTAGCGATTGCTTAGGGTTTTAGCACGCTCAAACATCTCATCTATCCATTCTGGAAGATAGGGGTTCAATGAAGCTGAAAAGTCCAACAATCCCTCCCTTCTAGCGCCTCCATGCTGAGTTTTAAATTTAACAGGCTTAAGCATTCTACCACCTCCATATAGCCAAAGCAGATATAAGTATCCATTCACCCACAACAATCCAGTAGATTCTAAGAGCTCGTTTTATATCCTCAAGTTCTGGTGCTTTGCCATCAAAATGGTATGCCCCGTATTTCTCAAGCCAGACTCCTAAAACGGCGCTCATTGCCGCAATCGGTTTATCCCCATTTATTTTGAATTTGGCCTTTTTATAATGAGACAACACCTTTCTAGGGCCGAAAGGAAGAAACAAAAGAACGGTAAAACGTGCAGGAATAAAGTTTACAAGGTCGTCCATTCTAGCTGCAAACTTTCCAAAAAACTCGTATCTCTCATTCCTATATCCAATCATGGCATCGAGAGTGTTTATGGCTCTATACACCAATGCCCCGCTTAACCCAAAGAGGAGAAAATAGAAAATTGGAGCAACCACACTATCCACGATGTTCTCGGCGAGGCTCTCGATTGCTGCTGAGTTAAGATGGTACCTATCTAGACTTTTCACATCCCTGCTCACAATCAAACCAACGTACTTTCGCTGTTCTTCGATGTCTTCTCTTATGGTGTTCTTTACATGCCAGGCAAGGCTTTTTATAGCAAAGGAGGTCTTTAAAAGGTAAGCACCCAAGGCAATGCTAAGCCATCGAGGCAAAAAGTAAGGAAGTTTTGAAAGGAAAAAGGCAAAGCCAATCACAGCCATCGCCCCTAAAGACCCTATAACAAGGTCTAGAGCTGGACTCCTCCTTCTGTAATGTTTATCAAAAAATTCAATGAGCTTGCCAAACCACACTACAGGGTGAATTAAGGCAGGTGGTTCTCCTATCATCAAGTCCCACACCAAAGCAAGGAGAAAGATTATCGGCTTCATTTCGGCATCAACAGTGTTGGATATTTTATCCTTTTAACTCTTTCCGGAGCTCAATTTAGGGAGAACTAGAATTATCAAAAACTTTGATGGCAATATTTTGCCACGTTTCAAAATACTCCACCATGAATTGAGACAAATGCCTTTCTTATCTCTTCATACTCTTCAAGAATATCCTCATTTGGTTCTTTTATTCCTCTCCTAACGTACCAAGCGGGGTGTTTAAGATAAATTGCATCAAGACCAAGCTTTTTCAGGGCTTTCTGAGCGGTTCTGCCAACGGCAAAAATGGCTTTAGGCTTGAGGATATCGAGCTCCCTCCCCAAAAGCCCTAGCTCCTTTTCCCCAAATCCTTTCAGCTTGTTTTCCGGAGGATTGCACTTAACAACATTGGTGATGTACACAAAATCCGGGTTTATGCCGAGAGAAAAGAGGGTCTTCCTAAGAAGCATTCCCGAGGCATCTCTGTAGAAGCATATTCCCGTTAATCCGCACCCCTTTCTGCCCGGCGCTTCACCTATTAAAGCAATTTTTGAACCCACCCATCCGTTTGCAAAGGGCAAGCCTTCAAAGGCTTTTATTTTCATCTGGTATTCATAGTTTTCTCTACTGCAGAACCTCAAGGGAGATCTAAGAAATTCATGATAAAGCTTAACAAGCTCATAAGCCTTTTTCTCATCCTTCTCATCTTTGACCAGAAACCTTTCCTTCGGGTTGTATAGGGTTTTAGCATAAACCCCATAGGTTTTCTCATCCAGAGAAAGAAGGTCTCTCCACGTCTTTAAGAATAACGGCATGGTTTTGAAGTTTTTTGGATTTATATAAACTTCGCCAATCCTTTTAAGGCTCTCAAACCTCAGCAGCATAAAGGATAAAATGTCCAATAGATTTATAATTTTGGTGGTGGCATGGAGACAAAATTTTGTGAGGGAATAATTGTAAAAGGAAAAAGCCCACAAGAAAGCTGCGCCCTCCACTTCTGGAAGGCTCCATGGAAAAGGGGATTTAAAGGAGCAATTAGCGGAACTGTAAAAGCTTATCCATGGCTATGCCTTAACTGTGGTGCGATAATTCCTTACGTGGAGGAGGCAGAGCTTCAAAAAGTCAAAGAGGAATACGAAGAGGCAAAGCTGGAGGGAAGGCTTTGAGGGGTGTAACTTTTTTCTCAGGTGGAAAGGATGGATTATACGCCCTCTATCTTGCCGAAAAGAGAGGTATCAAAGTTCCCTATTTACTTGCCCTCAAGACTTCAATTGGACTATCTCCCCACTGGGAAAATTTTGATGCCCTTAAGATCATTGCAAATGCCATGGGGAAAACTCTCCTTACCTTTGACATGGCAGAAGGAGGAGATTCTTTAGCCAGATTCATAGCATCCCTTGAAGTTGATTATCTCATAGCAGGGGACATATTCCTAGAAGAACACCTAAAGTGGGTGGAGTGGCTTGCTGAAAAAGCCGGTGTTAGAAGCTTAGAACCCCTGTGGGGACGAAATACGCTTGAGCTAGCCGAAGAGATTCTTAATACTGGCTTTGAATATGCAATAATTGCAGTAAATAAGGAAAAACTTGGAAAAGACTGGTTAGGATATAAGTTTTCCTCCCTGGAAGATTTAGATGTATTCTTAGACAAGAACCCCGCCGTAGATCCGCTCGGTGAAAGGGGAGAGTTCCACACGGTAACACTCTCCGGCCCACTCTTTAGGGAGCGTTTTAAGCTTGAAAAGCTTTCCATTGAGAAAAGCGAAAAGTATTGGTGGTTAAGGTTTAAGGTGTTGAGGGATGATTGAAAAGCTTAATTCCAAGGGAATAACCCTTGAAAAAATGCTCGATACTGCCCTGGAGCTCTACATCGGAGAAGAGAGAGAAAAGGTCAAAGAAAAACTCAAGGAAATCATGCTCCACTATCTAAACGATATAAATATCCAAGCACTTTTGACAGCTGCTCTGCTCTTGGAAGAGGACTTCAAAGTTGAAGGTGATCCGATAAACCTAGTTGCCGATGAGCTCATCGGGATTAACATAGCTGAGTATATTGGGGGCAAGATGGCTCTGTTCAACTTCTTTTACTACGACACAAAAAAGCCCGGGATTTTAAAGGAGCTCCCTCCTTTCCTAGATGATGCCATAGGAGGATTCATTGCCGGATGCATGACAAAGCTCTTCGAGCTCACTTCATCCGGGACTCCCAACGAAGGGGGAGGAATAACAATCTAATCTTCCCTGAACTCGATGGTAAGAATCAATACCAAGCACAAAACTAGCCAGAACACTAATGATGCCATAGACAAACCCCCATATTGCGGATGCTCATATGCTATCAGGTGGGAAGCACTGACGGTGGGTATCAGGAGGAGAACATAGCGTAGTTTCTCGGGTGCGAGAGTTATGGGGTAATAAACCGGAAGAAAAACCGTTAGTATGGTTGTTAAAACCGTTGACAGCCTCATAACCGTAAGGGGTTCCCTCATTTTGACACCGATGTACATTCCAATGGTCGTGCTCCATATCCACAGAGAAACCACACCGAAGGCTACATATCTTATGTGAGAAAGCCCAAACTTTGCGAGGAGAGTGAGGATGAGTATCGCCAAGTAAGGCGTAGCCGGCAAACTCATGCCTATCGATATTCCGAGCATCTTCTCTGCTGAATTCCCAGGTAAAGACATCATTATATCGTAAAATTTTGAACGAACTTTCATCCCCACCAGCTCTATTGGAAGATCTGCCATCCCAACCCCAATGATGAAGCTGATGATGGCTCCTGCAATGGCAGATGAAAGAAATCTGCCCTCACTAATCACATAGACGATAAAAATAAACGAAAGTGGTTGTATGGCAAAACTTAAGATTGAGCTTTTGCTCTTCATTAATGCGTTCCCATAATACTCAATTATTGCCCAGAGGTTCATCTCAAATCCCCCACAAGGAATATATCTTCTATGGTCAGTTCCTCTCTTTTAAAAGGGATTCCAGTATCTTTTAGCTCCTCAATCACCTCTCTTTCCTCTGATTTTGACTTGGTATAGACGAAAGTGTTCTTCCCTGCCCTCCTTGTTGTATAGTCCTCCTTGGTAAACTCCCCAAAAACAACTATCTTCGAATGGAACTGTGATAGATACTGCCGTGCAATTTTCTCGGGTTTACCAAAAGCAACCACCCTTCCTTTTTTAAGGAGAAGCACGTTGTCGCATACGCTGGAAATTTCGTTCAAATAGTGGCTTGTTATTACTACGGTGGAGTTCTTGCTTTTTTCTCTCAATATTTCCCACAACTTCAGGCGATTTTCAACGTCGAGCCCCACAGTAGGCTCATCCAGATAGTAGATTTTAGCATCAGCCGACAAAATCATGGCGAGCAGAGTTTTCCTCACCATGCCACCCGAAAGCGTTGACATTATCTTATCGGCATAGTCAATGCCAAACTCCTCCACAGCCTTTCCAGCCCGAATCTTGGCATCTTTCCTTGAAAATCCACGCATCCTGAGGTAGTGGTAAATGTACTCGAAAGGCGTGAGGGTGTAAAAATGGGACTTTGCCTCTTGAGGCAGGAGCGCAAAGAGGTTTTTAATTTCGCTTTTGCGGGAATTAACCTCATGACCGTACAGGAGTATTCTGCCCTTGTCCGGTTTAAGCAGTAAACTGAGAATTCTCACTAAGGTTGTTTTTCCCGCACCGTTCGGCCCAATAATCCCGAGAATGCCCCCTTCCTGCACTGAAAAAGTTAAGGAATCGAGGGCTTTGATTTCTCCATAGCTCTTGGTGAGATCTTCAACTGCTATTGCTTCCATTCTTCCCCCTCCAACTTGGAGGTGTACAATTGGTTTAATGGGGAGCCTGGAATATCTTTTGTGCAATACAGTTCTCGGGGTATGGCCTTGCAAAACGTGTTGCAATATCCTTTCTTATAAAGAACGCATTGTCTGCATTCAGGAGCAACCAAGTTGAATTTATCCTTTTCAGGATCATCAATGCCGATCCTGAAGTATTCTGCAAGGGGAGATGCCAATATGTCTTTTAAAGAGTTTTGAAAAATATTGCCTAATTTAAACTTTTGATCCCTAAGAAAGACGCAAGGATATACATCCCCATTTGTATGTATTTGTATTTGAAAATTAACTGCGCCGCATCTGGCAGTTGGTTTTGTAGGGGGCGGATTAAGGGGTGTCACACCCGCTAAAGACTTCAACACAGTTACATTTTTTGCTTGTTTTGATCCTTGAAGTATCAAGTGGTATGCCTCTACTAGTTCGTTAAGGGAGAGCCCTTCGGATTTTATGAATTTTCCTCTACCAATAGGGATTAATGCTCCATAAACCCAGCTATCCGCTCCTAATGAATCAACGAGTTTAATAATATCGGGCAATTCATGCAAGTTTCTTTTACCTATGGTAGTGCCAACAACGATCATTGTTCTATGATGGTTCTTATCTCTGGCAAGGTTTTTGATAGCCCAAATTACTTTATCATAAGTCCCATACCCCCGATAAAATTCGTGAGTGTCTCGTGTTGCTCCATCCAATGCTATCTGGATTTCATCAACATACTCCTTAACAATGGACAACAATTTTTGATTCTTATACAATGGAGTTCCATTAGTGGCAACTATCACATAAAATCCACGATCTTGAGCATCTTTTAGTATTTTGTCAATCTCTGGATGAAGAAGGGGTTCTCCTCCAGTAACCCATAAAATTGGGATTCTAAGAGTTTCAAGTTCGTCAAACACATGCAAAACTTCATCAAAACTCATGTACAGATTTGTGTGAGGTCCAGAATTAGCATAACAGTATTTGCAAGCCAAATTACAGTAGGATGTAATCTCTACTGCTGCTAGATGAGGAGCAGAGTATGAGTATGGGTGTGCTTGGGGATATGGAGAAAGGAATTCTGTAGTAAATCCCAGCAATTTGCTTAGGCGTTCGTAGAGCATAGCCTCGGCATTTTCTCGAGTCATTCCAAAAGCATTTTGCATCATTGAAACAATTTTTTCATAAGGTACATGTGACTTAGCAAGTTCAAGTAGTGCAATAGTTCCAAGGTCTGTGTAAACTTCAAAACCTTTTGTATCCTTTTTGCTACTAATCTTGTGAAGTACTAATCCCCGTCCTTCCTCTTTTCTCCAGTAGAAAACTCCTGAGTCAACAAGCCTCTGAAGCTTCAAATACAAATCTTCAGTGTTCATTTTACTCCCTCCTTTGACTCATACACAAAAATTAAAAATACAATAGGGGATCAAAAACCACTTATTGACCATGCCCTTGAGTTGCACTGTCTGCCTGCACACAATGGGGGGATTTGGGAGTAGTTGAATTCTGGCTTGGTCTCGACTATGTTTTTAACAAGTTCCAAAATTTCCGCTTCTTGCTTGGCGTCCGCCACGCAAATCACCAGTAGTATATTTAAACACAAAAATTATAAATTTTACTTTTGATACTTCAATATTGTCCAGGATAATCAGTAGGACGTTAGAGTTAGACTATCTTAAGTTAAGATTCCATAAAAAAGATGAAAAAAGATTAAGACTGAACCCACCTAGTAAACAATGATTTCAGCCTTTATATTCCCCTCAACTTTTTCTGATTTTCTCAAGTAGTATTAGTGATTTAAATCGCCCCTACTGCTTATCCTGGCAGTATTCGTACATGGGGCAGACTTTTTAAGCTTTCTTGCAATTGGATTAATTAGCCAGGTGGTTGCATGAGAAACATCATCCCGTTTATGACAAGAGTCCCAATAAGGGGAGACTTCGAAAAAGCTAGGAATGAAATATGGGCCTTTCCTCTGCTTGCTACCCTTACCTCCTCTCTGCCCACTTTGATTTTATACCTTGACCTTCCTATGAAAAACATCTTAGCAATTCTCTCGCTTTACTCCACAATAGGCCTACTCCACTTGGACGGGCTAGCCGATTGGGCCGATGGAATTATGGTTAAAGGAGACAGAGAAAGGAAAATTGAAGCCATGAAAGATCTGAACACGGGTATAGCTGGAATTTTTGCTGTTGTAATGGTACTTTTTGTTCAGATATACTCTCTAAACTATCTCCCATTTTATGCAATATTTCTAGCTGAGCTGAACTCAAAGTATGCAATGCTCCTTGCTTTAGCCACCAAAAAACCACTTGGATCAGGATTAGGATGGTATTTTATGGAAAAGATGAACAAAAGGCAATTGGCTGTTGGCACCTTGTTATACTCGATCCTCATCTTCCCTATAGGATTTTATAACCCAAAGGCCATTTTTTCAGTTGTTGGACTTTTGGTTAGTGCATACGTCATGAAGGTTAGTATAGACAATTTCGGAGGTTTAAATGGGGACTGCATTGGAGCAATAGCAGAGATAACAAGAGCCGGAACACTTTTACTTATGGCTTTTGTCTGGTGGTGTCTATGATAATCATCTTAGCGGGTGGAAAATCTACCAGAATGGGAAAAGAAAAACCAGTATTGAAAATAGCAGATAAAGAAATGCTCCTCTGGGTTTACAATGAGAGCTCAAAGATAGATGAAACCCTTGTTGCTCTCTCGAAGAACACACCAAAAACCAGGGAACTATGCCTCCGGGAGAGGATTCCCTTCGTCAACACGCCAGGAAGAGGATATGTTGAAGACGTTCAGTGGCTCTTGAAGGAGTTTGGGCCATTTGTAAGCGTCTCAGCCGATCTGCCTTTCGTAAAGGCGTGTGATATTGCCCTCATAAGAAGCGAGCTTGAAAAGAAAAAAACCAGCATCACTGGAGTTTTACCTTTAAACATAGTCCCAAAAGACCTTGGAGTTGCAACTTACAGAGGATACGCAATTGTAGGAATTAATGGAGTTTCCTATGAGGGAGAAGAATTCGTTAAGCTAAGAAACCCTCTTTTGGCAATAAACGTGAACACACCAAGAGAGCTTGAACTTGCAAACAGAATTGCCAAGCTCCTACACTCCAAGTTCACTTAGGATGTAATTGAGGTCTAAGTTTTCTTCCACAACTCTGGAAAATCTTTCAATTTCCTCCTCTAGACTCCACTCCTTGAGGCTTAAGGACTCAAGACCCTTCTCCAAGCGAAGCATGTTTAAAAGCCGCTCTGTGAATGCGAAGTTGTGAAAGATTCCGTGGAGATACGTTCCAAAGCTTCTCTCACCTATAGCTCCCTCGGGCTCGAAGGCTTTGGCACCGTTTATCTCCTTTATTATTGAGAACGGCCTCTCACTTGTGGAACGTCCCATCCTTATCTCGTAGCCCTCAACTTCCATTTCCTTGGCTTGCTCCCACAGTATTTTCGATTTCAGGTGGTTGGTTCTCTTTTCCATCGTGAAGATCGTTTTGGCCGGCAGAAGACCGATGCCCTTAACTCTGCCCCTCTTCGACTCGACATCATCGATTATCTCCTTCCCAAGCATCTGGAAGCCGCCGCAGATTCCCACAACGAATGAACCCTCGCGGTGGGCCTGAATTATGGCATCTTCAATCCCATTCTCCCTCATCCAGAGCAAATCTTCCACCGTGTTTTTGCTCCCTGGAATAATTATTAAATCTCCTTCAATCTCGTCGGCTTTTGTTACATAATCAACACCGTTGGCCCACTGAAGGGGCTCGAAATCGGTGAAGTTGCTTATATGTGGAAGCTTGATGATCTGTATGTGCAGGTCACCTTTAACTTTAGGAAACTCTGCTAAGGAATCTTCCTCTGGCAGTTTGTGATCCACATAGGGGATAACTCCCAAGACCCTCTTCCTATATCTCTGCTCCAAATATCCAAAGCCGGGTTCAAGGAGAGATTTATCGCCCCTAAACTTGTTAAAAACAAATCCCATAACTAGCTCCCTTTCCTCCTCGCTTAAAAGCTCCATCGTGCCTACTATTGAAGCAAAACTACCTCCCCTATCTATGTCAGCCACGAGAATAACTTTGGCATTTGCATGCCTTGCAACCCGCATATTTGCAATATCATAATCTTTCAAGTTTATCTCCACAGGGGAACCCGCTCCCTCAATTACTACAACATCATGACTATGCATAAGCTCATCTAGAACCCTCATGGCTCTTTTAAAGAGCTCCTCCTTGGTGGAGAGCATGTATTCTCTGGCTGAAACACTTCCAATGGGCTTTCCCATAAAAACTACTTGACTTCTCATGTTCCCCTCAGGTTTTAGAAGAATGGGGTTGAACCTCACAGAAGGTTTCTTCTTACATGCCAAAGCTTGCAAATATTGAGCCCTGCTTATTTCTCCCCCTTCAATGCTTGGAGCAGAATTTAAACTCATGTTCTGGCTTTTAAATGGAACCACATCATAGCCGAGATTTGTAAGACTCCTGCACAGTGCAAGGGCCAATAAAGATTTTCCGGCTCCTGAAGAAGTACCTTGAATCATCAAAGCTCTACCCATAATCATCACCAAAAAGAGAAAAAAAGAATCAGCCTGCCGTAGCTTCACATACGAGAGGCTGATATGTGAAGTTAAACACATCTGGATGTAAGAACTTTGCGATTTCCTCCAATCCCTCGACTATCCTTGGAGTTGGCCTTGAGACAATGTCATCACTGCTTAGAGTGTAAACTCTCCCAGTTTTTACGGCATCAGTGTTCACAAGCTGAGTATTGCAGAGATCCTCCGCATTCATTCCCGCATGTGGAGGAAGGATTATTACTTCCGGATTTCTTGCCAAGACTTCTTCAACACTTACTTGCGGCCAGCCCTGAGTATCTCCAAAGATGTTTTCTCCCCCTGCCAATGTTATGAGATCGTTAATGAAAGTACCGTTACCAGCGGTCATCAGAGGATCGCTCCAGACTATATAAAAGACCTTTACCCTCTGTGCGTCTTGAACCTTGCTCTCTATTTCCTCAATTTTGTCCTTCATTTCAGCTACAACTTCATTTGCTTTCTCTTCTTTATTCGTAACTTCCCCCAAAAGTTCAACTGCTTTGTAAATCTCCTCTATACTCTTTGGGTCAATGATTATAACTGGGGCTATCTTTTCAAGTTGCTCTAAGTATTTGAGATGCATTGAAGTACCAACTATAAGGTCTGGATTCAAAGATGCTATCACCTCTATATTGGGATCAGAAAATCCCCCGACAACGGTTCTTCCTTCCTGAACATTCTCCGGGTAGTTGTCGAATTTTGTCACTCCAACAACTTTGTCAAGAGCACCTATAAAGTAAAGGGTTTCCGTGATACTAGGAGCTAAAGATACTATTTTTTGAGGCTCTTTCTCTATGGTGACTTCCCTTCCGGCAAAATCAACTATAGTTAATGGATATTTAGGAGCAGGAGTTTGGGTTTCGCTTACTGTATTTGTTGTGGTTGTCGCGGATGTCACTTTTTCTTCAGTAGTTTCTGTTGTGGTAGGGGTGGTTTGGGTTTGCCCGATGCAACCTGCTATAACAACTCCAAACATAAGCAGTACCAGCACAATGGCTACCTTTCTCATGTACCTCACCTGGATAATTTGTCCAGCAATAATAAAAGGGAAGGGTATATAAACCTATTGGATAATTTGTCCAAGGTGATAGCTATGATGCTTGTTGTATTGGGAAACACCGAGGTGTCTTTAATACCGGGAATAAGCATGGCAGGAGCAACGCCGGAGCTGACAAAACTAACCCCACCGGCAGATGCGGAATATCTTTTTTACGAAAGGCCGAAAATAATAGATGCAATACCCGTAACTCCTGAGGGACATCCAACCCCTGCTATAATCACGAAAGCCGCAAAAGAGCTTGCAAACTTTCCGATTATTGTTGTAAGGGGCGGTACTTATTTAGCCCCTCTAGTCCCCCATGTGCACATAAGCAGCTATGTGGGAAGAGATTTTAGAAAAGAGAAAGCTTTGCCAGAAACTAGGGAAATAATAGACAGAGCATCCCTTTTTGGGGAAGAACTAAACAAGCTAAATCTGGGAGAAGTAGTTATTGGGGAATCAACACCGGGAGGAACAACAACAGCTCAAGCGGTTTTGTGGGCTCTTGGATACGATGCAAAGACTTCCTCGGCTTCTCCCGACAATCCCCAACCCTTAAAGGAAAAAGTAATAGCAGAGGGGTTCAAAAGGGCGGGTATAAAAGAAGGAGAGCTTAAGGACAAACCATTAACAGCCTTGGAAGAGTTTGGCGACCCGATGATGGCCACGGTTGTAGGGATTGCCCGAGGATTCAAAGGAAGAGTAATACTTGCTGGTGGAACACAAATGCTGGCTGTTGCAGCATTGTTAAGAGCTATGGGGGGAGAACTCGAAAGGTTCACGATTGTAACAACAAAGTGGGTAATAAAAGATAAAAGCTCAACTTTTAGGGAAACAGCAAAGGAACTAGAGATAGAGTACCAATATGCAAACTTGGACTTTTCAAAGAGCAGATTCAAGGGGCTTAGAGACTACGAAAAGGGCTACGTGAAAGAAGGGGTTGGAGCCGGGGGAGCTGCATGGCTAGCACTAAAGAGGGGATTCACTGAGATAGATATCGAGAGGAAAGTAGAAGAGCTCTACGAAAAACTCACAAAGAGTCCTTAGTTTTTTCCCACTTCTTCAAACTTTCTTTCAGAGCTTTCCTAACTGCCCTGCCTATGTCTATTCCAAGCCTTGTGGCGGTTCCTGCCCACTCCTGTTCTCCCTCGAAGGCAAACACCCCTATTCCATCGCTTGTTGTTCCAGTGGCATTATAGCCGAGATCCAATAGCGTGTATGTTTTTGCTTCTGTGGCCGTCATTATTGCATTTGCCATAGCCCCAAGAGTGAGCCCTTCTTTAATAACCAAAGCTATGTTGATTGTTTTGCTTAAAAATCGGGGAGGCTCATCTCCAGCTATTGCAGGATTAGTTATTCCAGCTGTGATGTAGGCCCTAACGTTTCCAGACTCTGCAATAGAGAGAACCTTTTCTATATCCGCAGCAGTCATGAAACCTACAAAATTCTTCAGCCCATTTGCCCTCTCAAATTCAAGACAGTCCTTCTTGTAATCGCCATCATAATTTCTGTGAACCTGCATGAAAAAGAACCCGTTAGCTCTGAAAACTCCACCATTATGGGGCGCATTACTGAGAGAAATCATTTGAGACTTAAAAGGGTGTACAAATGCCCTCATGAAAGAAAAGGGAAAATTAAGGTTAATAAGCTTTTACCTCAAAGTGTTGATAGTACTTTGGTTGTTACGTCGTTTCCTTGCTTGTCGTAGATTCTGTAGTAGCACTTGCATGGGAACTTCATGCTTGCTCTCTTCATAGCTTCTAGTGCAAATTTTAAGTGCTGTCTGTTGACTCTGACTGTGATGATTTTTTGGTCTTTCTTAAGTCTTGC
>LGET01000019.1 GCA_001507935.1 Thermococcales archaeon 44_46 | reverse complement strand
AAAGGCGGCGTTATAATGGATGTTACAAACGCTGAACAAGCAAGAATAGCTGAAGAAGCTGGAGCTGTTGCAGTCATGGCCCTCCACAAGGTTCCAGCAGATATAAGGAAAGCCGGAGGAGTGGCGAGGATGGCCGATCCTAAAAAGATTGAGGAAATCATGGATGCCGTTACTATTCCCGTTATGGCAAAGATCAGAATAGGTCACTATGCTGAGGCTCTCGCTTTGGAAGCTTTGGGTGTTGATATGATAGATGAGAGCGAGGTTCTAACACCGGCTGACCCGTACTTCCACGTAGATAAGCGTAAATTCAAAGTGCCATTTGTTTGCGGCGCAAGAAACTTAGGCGAAGCTGTGAGAAGAATATGGGAAGGAGCAGCAATGATAAGAACGAAAGGTGAGGCAGGAACTGGAAACATCGTTGAAGCCGTGAGGCACGTTAGGCTGGTGAACGATAACATAAAGCTCCTTCAGAGGACGACGGATGAGCAGGTGTACGGAGTTGCGGAGAAGTTTGCCGAGCCCTACATAAGGCTGGCTTTAGAAGTGAGAGAAATAAGCGGACTTGAGCCTAAAATCCTGAACAACGAGCCAGTTTATGATGGATACACCTATAGAGAGATAGTCGATGAAATTTACAAAATCCTTCTTGAGATTAAAAGGCTGGGAAGATTGCCCGTGGTCAACTTTGCCGCCGGAGGTGTGGCAACACCAGCCGATGCTGCTTTAATGATGCAAATGGGTATGGATGGCGTTTTCGTTGGAAGCGGAATTTTCAAGAGCTCAAATCCAGAAAAAATGGCAAGGGCAATAGTTGAAGCAGTTAACCACTACGATGAGCCAGACGTAATAGTCGAGATAAGCAAAGACTTAGGCGAGCCAATGAAAGGTCTTAGCATAGAACAGCTCGAAGTTCGCCTGGAGGAGAGAGGTGTATGAAAGTAGGTGTGATAGGGGTTCAGGGGGCTGTAAGCGAGCACATAGAGGCTATAAGAAGGGCTATGGGGCGTATAGGGATTAATGGAAAAGCCTTATGGCTAAGAAAGCCGGAGCAGCTGGGGGATTTGGATGCAATAATAATTCCCGGCGGAGAGAGCACAACAATTTCAAGGCTAATGATGAAGAACGGCCTTTTTGATAAAGTTAAAGAGCTTGGTGAAAGTGGACTTCCAATAATGGGAACATGTGCAGGACTGATACTTCTAGCAAAACATGTCAAAGGAGCTATCGATGGACAGAGGTTTCTCGAGCTTCTTGATGTCGAGGTCAGCAGAAATGCTTATGGTCGCCAAGTGGACAGCTTTGAAGCTACTGTAAGATTAACTTTCGATGAAAATCCATTTTTGGGCGTCTTCATAAGAGCCCCTCGTATCGTGGAAGTCTTTGGGAGAGCAAGACCTATAGGTTATTACAAGAACGAGGTTGTGGGAGTTGAACAAGACAGCTTAATTGGTTTAACTTTCCATCCCGAACTTACAGGAGACACTAGATTGCACGAATATTTTCTAAGAAAGGTCCTTTAGTTTTTACATTTTTCTGTAAAGATAAACCTTAAAAACTGTTAATTTTTACATTTTCTTGGTGATAGAATGGAGTTTAGAATCGCGACTTATGCCTCTCACTCAGCACTTCAAATACTTCATGGGGCGAGACAGGAGGGATTCAAAACACTTGCCTTTGGAAGAGAAAGAGTTAGACCCCTTTACACTAAGTATTTTCCTGTTGCAGACGAATTCATTCCTCAAGAATACCCCGAAGAAGACCTGCTTAAGAGAAAAGCAATAATAGTCCCCACTGGCTCATTTGTAGCCCATCTCGGCATTGAGAGAGTTGAGAGCATGAGGGCCCTCTACTATGGAAACAAGAGAGTTCTTCGGTGGGAAAGCAACAGGGAGCTTGAGAGAAAATGGCTTCTGGAGGCGAAAATAAGGGTGCCAGAAGTAATTGAAGACCCTGATGATATAGACAGACCGGTTATAGTAAAGCCCCACGGAGCAAAAGGCGGCAAAGGATATTTCTTAGCCAAAACACCAGAAGAGTTCTGGAAAAAAGCCTCAAAGCTTGGGATTAAGGACAAAGAAGACCTGAAGCACGTTCAGATACAGGAATATGTCATAGGCGTTCCCATTTACCCGCACTTCTTCTACTCGAAGCTCAACAAAGAGCTCGAGCTTATGAGCATAGATAAGAGATACGAAAGCAACGCAGATGCAATAGGAAGGATAAATGCAGAGCAGCAGCTTGAAATCGGCATAGAGCCGAGCTACACAGTGATAGGAAACATCCCAATAGTGCTCAGAGAAAGCCTGCTCATGGATATCATCGAGGCGGGAGAGAGGGTGGTAAAAGCTTCAGAAAAACTCATGGGTGGGCTTTGGGGGCCCTTCTGCCTCGAAGGAGTCATCACAGAGGACATGGAATTCGTGGTCTTTGAAATCTCAGCGAGAATCGTTGCCGGGACGAATCCATTCATACACGGCTCCCCCTACACATGGCTCAGATACAACGAACCAATGAGCACAGGGAGGAGAATCGCCAGAGAGATAAGGCAGGCAATTGAAGAAGATAAACTTGCCGAGATTTTAACTTAGCTTTGCTACTTCAAAATGCCCCTAGTTCCTCAAATTTTATTGCACATACCCAGCCAACAGCTTTCAATTCTTCTAAAGTCTTATTGGAACATCCTTAAACTCAAAATTAATCCTTCAGAAAACAGAAAAACCAAAAGAGAAAATCCAAACGTGATACGAATAGTTTCAACTAAACTTCTTCCTCCCAAGTTTTGACAAGAATTTGTTAATACTTCACGTATTATTAGCAAAAGTTTTGCAAAGTAAACTTTAAAAGCCCTATGGGTTCTCACCTTAAAAAGGGTGAGGAGGAGAAAAAGAATGAGGAAATTTACACAAAAACTTGTCAATGCAATAAAGGGGTACACCTTTGATGATGTGCTCTTAATTCCACAGGCAACTGAAGTGGAGCCGAAAGATGTTGACGTTTCTACCCAAATCACTCCAGAGATAAAGCTAAACATCCCAATTCTCAGTGCAGCGATGGATACCGTTACAGAGTGGGAGATGGCAATAGCTATGGCAAGGGAAGGCGGGCTGGGAGTTATCCACAGAAACATGAGCATAGAAGAGCAGGCAGAGATGGTCAGGAAAGTTAAGAGGGAAGAAACTATTGAGGAAGTCATCACGATCTCTCCAGAAGAGAGCATCGACTACGCACTTTTCTTGATGGAAAAAGAGGGCATAGATGGACTTCCAGTGGTGGAAGAGGGGGAACTGGTCGGAATAATCACAAAAACAGACATCACGACAAGGGAAGGGGAAAAGGTTAGGGACATCATGACAAAAGACGTCATAACGGCAAAAGAAACGGCAAGCATAGAAGAAATAATGAGCCTCATGATAGAGAACAACATAGACCGAGTGCCCATAGTGAATAAAGAGGGCAAACTGGTTGGGATTGTAACCATAAGCGACCTTTTGGCAAGGAAAAAGTACAAAAACGCAGTTAGGGACGAAGAAGGCAGGTTAAGGGTTGCCGCTGCGGTGTCCCCCTTTGACATGGAGAGAGCTCTTGCCCTAGATAAAGCTGGAGTGGATGTTATTGTCGTTGATACAGCTCACGCACACAACCTCAAGGCAATAAAAGCGATGAAAGAAATGAGAAACAAAATCGACGCAGAGATGATAGTCGGAAATATAGCAAACCCAAAAGCTGTCGACGACTTAACCTTTGCAGATGCCGTGAAAGTGGGTATAGGGCCGGGAAGCATATGCACAACGAGAATTGTAGCGGGAGTTGGAGTTCCGCAGATAACGGCAATCTCCATGGTGGCAGATAGAGCCGAAGAATACGGTATTAGAGTAATAGCGGATGGAGGCATAAGGTATTCCGGGGACATCGTCAAGGCTATAGCGGCAGGAGCAGACGCGGTTATGCTGGGGAACCTTCTGGCGGGAACTAAAGAGGCCCCGGGAAGGGAAGTAACAATAAACGGAAGAAAGTACAAGCAATATAGAGGAATGGGAAGCTTGGGAGCAATGATGAAGGGAGGAGCAGAGAGGTATTACCAGAAGGGACACATGAAAACGAGAAAATTCGTACCAGAAGGCGTTGAAGGAGTTGTTCCATACAAAGGCAGAGTAAGCGAAGTGCTTTACCAGCTTATAGGAGGACTAAAAGCCGGAATGGGCTACGTTGGAGCAAGGAACATTGAAGAGCTTAAGGAGAAAGGGCAGTTTGTGATAGTAACCCACGCGGGAGTTAGAGAGAGCCACCCGCACGACATAGTCATAACGAATGAAGCCCCCAACTACCCCTTCGAGAGGTGATCTTCAACATTTTTATGTTTAAAATAGCAAAATTTTTAAATCAGATTTTACAATTTTATGTCGAAGGTGACACTCATGTGGGAGAAATTCATCGAGGAAAAGGTTAATGAAATTAGAGAGACCGTTGGAGATGGAAAGGCAATAATAGCACTAAGCGGAGGCGTGGACAGCTCGACAGCCGCAATATTGGCCCACAAAGCAATTGGAGATAAGCTATACGCTGTCTTTGTAAACACAGGGTTTTTGAGGAAAGGAGAACCCGAGTTCGTTGTAAAGACCTTCAGGGACGAGTTCGGCTTGAACTTAATCTATGTAGATGCTCAAGAAAAGTTTTTTGAGGCACTCAAAGGCGTGACTGACCCTGAAGAAAAGAGAAAAATCATAGGAAAAACGTTCATAGATGTATTTGAGGAAGTGGCGAGGAAAATTAACGCGGATTTCTTAATTCAGGGCACTATAGCTCCAGACTGGATTGAAAGCCAGGGGAAGATAAAAAGCCACCACAATGTAGGCGGCTTGCCTGAGAGGCTGAACCTCAAGCTCATTGAACCCCTAAGGGAGCTCTACAAAGACGAGGTTAGGGAGGTAGCAAAAGAGCTCGGTCTGCCAGAAAAGATATACAACCGCATGCCATTTCCGGGGCCAGGATTAGCTGTGAGGGTTATTGGGGAAGTGACACCGGAGAAAATAGCCATAGTGAGGGAGGCTAATGCAATAGTGGAGGAAGAGATTGAAAAAGCCGGTTTAAAGCCATGGCAGGCTTTTGCAGTGCTCCTCGGGGTTAAAACCGTTGGCGTGCAGGGAGATATAAGGGCGTACAAAGAGACAGTGGCAGTTAGGGTCGTTGAGAGCCTAGACGGCATGACGGCAAATGCAATGGACGTTCCCTTTGAGGTGCTTCAGAGAATAGCCTTCAGAATAACAAGCGAGATTCCTCAGGTGGGAAGGGTTCTCTACGACATAACCAACAAGCCCCCTGCTACAATTGAGTTTGAGTGAGAGATTGGTGGTGCGGATGATACTCATAATGGATAACCACGGTCAGTACGTACACAGGATTTGGAGAACGCTCCGATATCTTGGCATTGAAGCCAAAATAATCCCAAACACAACGCCGCTTGAAGAGATAAAAGCAATGAAGCCCAAAGGGATTATCTTCTCAGGTGGGCCAGATTTGGAAAGAACTGGAAACTGCAAGGCTATCTTAGAAAACTATGAAGACTTCAACGTGCCCATACTTGGAATATGCTTGGGACACCAGCTTATAGCGAAACACTTCGGCGGCAAAGTTGGTAGAGGAGAAAAAGCAGAATACAGTCTTGTTGAGATTGAGATACTCGAGGAGAATGAAATCTTCAAGGGACTCCCAAAAAGGCTTAAGGTCTGGGAGAGCCACATGGACGAAGTCAAAGAGCTTCCAAAAGAGTTTGAGCTCTTAGCTAAGAGCGAATTCTGCCTGGTTGAGGCTATGAAGCACAGAGAACTGCCAATTTATGGGGTCCAGTTCCATCCGGAGGTTGCACATACAGAAAGGGGAAGTGACATATACAGAAACTTTGCCCAGCTCTGTGGGGAGCTTTAGCCTTGTGGAAAAAGCTTATATATTTTCCCACTTATTTTTTCATGGTGGGAAAATGATCTCAAAAATAGATTCTAAGGGCAGAGTTTATATCCCAAAAAGCATGAGAAAGCGGATCCACGGGGAGGTATATTTGGTAGAAACTCCAGAAGGAATATTAATAATCCCAAAACCCGAAAATCCGATAGAAGAACTTGAAAAAATTGGAAAAAGCCTCCCAGAGAAATCAATTGAGGAACTCAAGAGAGAAATACTAAAACAAGCTCTGGAGGAATTACAATGATTTATGCAGATACAGACTTTTTTCTCGCTCTTCTAAAGCCAAACGATTGGCTGAAAAAGAATGCAAAGAAGATACTCAAAGAATACAAGGGACAGATTACAACATCGGAGGTCACTTTTATTGAGCTAATGCTTTTAGCCAAACGATATGATCTTGATCCAGTTAAAATTGCCTCAAGCGTTATGGCGATATGCAACATAGAGGACACAAAATACCTCAAAGCCGCGATTTATATTAAAGAGTACGGGGTAAACGTTTTTGATGCATTTCACGCAGCAAACTGCCAGGGGAGAATAATAAGTTCCGATAACGTTTATGATAAGCTAGGCATAGAAAGAATTGATCTGAGAAAGCTAGAAGAGAAGTAACTATTTCACCCCAGCAAACAGAAAATTTTTTAAAATTACATTTTTTACTTTTCTCAGTAGTAGGTGGTTTTATGGGGTACACCATATACTACCGCCTCTCCATAAGGAATCGCAAGAAGGGATACATGTTTATTAAGAGAGTTTGCAGAGGTCTCAAGCTGGATTGTGAATTTAGAGGAGAGGACATTATAATCAAACCGCTCTCCAGTGATGTAGAGCCCCTTATAATTAAAAACGGAGAGGGGTTCGTGAAAACATATAAAAGAGAGCCTTACACATCCCTCTACTTGTTATTATTGCTTTCACTTTCTGCCTTTGGCTCCGTAGAGGTGTTTGACGATGAGGGCTTTGCCTTGTGAACCTCTAAAATCCTTTTTGGGATGGAACTCCTGAAGACTCTTTCTTCCACGAGGACCTTCACTATGTCCCCGACTTCAACTTTCTCTGCACTTTCCACCCAGTATTTGCCCGGTTTAACATTGGCCCTTATGTCATCATGTACATCCACCTTTACAAGCTCTCCCTTGACCTCTTCAACAACTCCATACGTCCAGTCCCGGGTGAACTTTGATTTATAAAGGTGCCTGAAAATAAGCACAACTCCAAAAATTGCAACTAAATAGCCGTAGAAGTAGTAAACGTTCTTTGCGAACCTTCTCACCACGAGATAACCAAGGAAGGATAAAAACGCAATTACGGTAAGACCGTAGTAGAAGAACCTGTAGGGCTCAACTTCAATGAAGAATTCTCGATTTTTTAAGATGGTGTATCTCAGGTAGAGAAAGTAGACAACAAAAAGCAGAGCAAGGTAAAGCTCATTTCCAAAGAGGACTAGGAGGAGAGATGATAGGAGATAGGCAATAAAGGAAAGCTGAATGCTCAAGCTTAAGAGCTCATGAACCGTGAGTTCTCTCTTTATTAGCTTTTTAAGGAGCCTAAACTTTGGGGGAGTTTTTGATGGAGTGGGTTTAATTATCTCATCTAGGGTTCTTTTTGTCCACTTTGCTGATTTCACGGCAAAGGACTCAGCTGCTTCACCCACTTTATAGAGGATTTCATCAAGGCTCATGATTTTCACCTCAACTACATGGATAGTTCACAAGCAGGTCACATGCTGCCGCTTTGCCTAATATTGAAAGTGCTGTCTGATTGTCAAGGAAGAAGGGAATGAAAGACAAATCACCAGGTGGACTGAAAATGAAGTAGGGAGTGTCAAATGTTCCATATGAAACCCCCAACATTCTGTAGCCATTCGTCTCATTCCCATTACCAAAGTAATATTGAAGGAAATAGTAGTCAGCACTGCTCTGACCTTCTTTTACCGGTCTAGCCGTTAGGCCTGAAGTAAAGAGCGTATAGAGCTTGCTGTCAAAGGAATCGTGTGGAATCATGAAACTCACCAAACCAATTGGATAATGTTTATCTTCATAACTTATTCCAAGCTCATCTTGGGTTTTATTTGCCAGCTCTTCGTATTTTTCATGGTTATCATAGCTTCCTTCAAGTCTCTCAAATATAGACCATCCGTCGTATATTCCAAAGTACCTCTGCTCCAAAAGGCAGTCGAGGAAAGGTTGGAGATCATAGGCTTTTGCGAGTATTTGAGGAGTTACTGCTGGGGGAGTGTAAGATTCAACATCACTTGAACTCAAGGATATCCCACTAAAGTTTGTGGAATCTTCAAGGGAGTCTCCATTTGTCTCTGGATATTTACGGATGAAGATGAAGTCATAGTATGTATCTCTACTGGGACTATCGCTATCAGTAACCAAATAGAGATAGTTTAATGGTTGAATAAATGTTCTTGAATACGCATCATCAGTATTCACTCTATAATCTGTCTCGTCTTTAAACTCTGCATCTGCAACAGTAGAACTTAATGGGACTATTATCGCCTCATAAATGTGATATGTGGTAACATCACTCCTCCCATCTACATCAGTCTCAAAACTCCACCAAGGTCTGTGGATTGCTAATCCATTCCCTCCCTGATAATCATCGGTAAACAACAACATGTAACCATCACTGTCTGTTATTCCCACTCCACTGTCCCAATCCCCATTTTTTTGTCCCTTCATCCTGAACCTTACACTGAAAGATCCACTATATCCAATTGAGTTTATAGTCCTAACAGCCTCTATACTGTCTCCTCCGTTTATTCTGAGCTCTCCATTGCTCTCGGTAGGACTTTGCTCTACCTGGATCCATTTATCATTCCAAGTTCCATCTTCAAAATCATCAAAGAATATAAACAGGCCATCTTCATAGTTGTATCCTTTAACCGGAGTTCCAGATCCAAAGTAAAGCGAATAAGTTTTTGATTGACCAGCGTTTATGGAATCTTTGATCCATATTAATGCTTCCTGGTTTGATGTATCCCAGTATTCAACCCAAAAAGGTATTCTGTTCCCATTTTCGTCGTAAAGATCTATAGCCACTTTGACCCGGTATATATCACTGTTGCCGTCAGTTTGAGTGTTAGTAAATAGCTGTGTTAAAACACTGGAAGATAAACCCTTTATACTTGAGATTAATATAGGTATCTGATAGTTTGTTAAGTCAACCCCAACTTCGTTTGTTACAGTTATATTCAGCCTGTATTGAAGAGAAGTATTTTTCCAATCTCCTGTATTGGATTTTCCAAACACTAAAACCCCCGCATCGCTCTCATTGAATACATTCACCGGAGAGAGCGAGATTCCACCTATAGTAGTGTTCACAATTATCGGGACGTTTGTTCCATTAAGAGAGCCATTTAAAAGCACGTAAGCAAGGGCACCATCACCGGGATAAAAGTCACCGAAGTAAATGTAATCTTTACTAACGCTTCTAGAGAATTCCCCGAGTACGTAAGGGTCATCACTGCTGCCATTTCCTTCGAGTACCTTTATTGGCTTTCCTATCAGCTCAGGATATGGGTAAAGGCAAGCCCTAATAGATCTCGAATATCTTCCTCCCGTCATTGGAGGGAATAGTGGATCCTCGAGGTTTCTAATGTCTATAAACGCATAAGTGTAGTTGCCGCTCTTTGGAATAGAGCCGTCGTAAACTATCTTGCCGTTAAAATCCCTCACCGTTATGTTAGGAATCTTTGCCTTTACGAAAATGGTGAAGGAATCAAGAACACCAACAGTAATGCTCATGTTGCTTAATATCTCCTCGTCGCTCTGCTCTATCAAAAATCCCTGCTCAAGGAGATAGTCTCTTGTTAAAGCAAGCCACCTTTCAATGGTCTGGTTTTGCATAATCTTCTCCAAATTCTCATAGCCAGAAAGTTCCTCACTGGTTCCAAATAGAATTAAATCTTTCAAGGTTTCGTTAGCCGTTTTCTGTTTTATAAATTCTCCAGTGACTGTAACGTAGTCTATGACAGCTATTAATGCTCGTTTTCCAGAAATCTCAAGTGCCCTTTGAAAGTCAGAGTCAAAGTAAGCAACTCCCCTGAAGCTCCTCTCTACAAGAACCCTCTCGTTCTGTGCCTGAAATATTTGAGAGGAAACATCCTCATAAGTCGCCAAAAGAAGTAGCATAGGGATGAGAAGAACTAAAACAGCAGAATTTAAAATAAAACCTCTCCTCTTCATCAGTCCTCCCTCCATACTCTCAGGGTAATTTGTACAGGCTCAAAAAGTCCCGGAATTTCTCCCATATCAACAAAAGAAATCCTAACCTCTTCTGAAAGATCAACATCTATCGGATTATTCTGAGAGCCGTCAAAGGGTGTCTTTCTCCATTCTCCTGGATTTGAGTCTCCTCTATAGTTGAGTTTATCGAAGAGTCTTAGAATTGCATCATCTACAGCGTAGCCTCCCCCTATATCAGGGTTGAGGTCGTCAATTGATATAGACTTGTATGGAGGATCTCCAACAAGTATATTCTTCTCCACAATTCCGGAAGAACCGTTGTAGTAGTAGGTCAAATTGTAGCCCTTATAAGTTGGGTAACCCTGGAGAAGGAAGGGGAAGACCTCTCCATAACCGGCATATCCTTGAATGAAGTATTTTATAATACCTCTCGTTTTACCTTCTCTAAATCCGTAATCAGAAGTATAACTTTGGGCAATAAACGTATTCAAGCTTCCAGGAACCATCATGGTTTCATTAAGCCTAGTATAAGCTATCCTGAAAAGGTATTTATCGATAGATCCATTGTAGATTGTGTAGCCGTTTTCAGTAAACTCCATAGTACCAATTGCATAAAAATTAAAGTTTATCCCAACCCATAAATCAGAATACCAGGGATCCGCATATGGTGGAAACGTATAACTTACCTGCATTTGAGAACATCTGTAGATACTACATGAAGAATAAACTACATCGTTGTAATCAATATAAATTGAAAGGGGAATAGAGTATAGGGTTATGAGGATTCTCGGGACGTAATCAATCTTTATCCACGAGTTTGGATACCCATAGAGCTTTCTCCGCCTTTCCCCCCCATAGTCTCGTCCTCCATACTCAAAAGTCAGTCCATCATCAGACAGGCGGGAGTCTAAGGCCAATATAAACGTGAAAGATGTTTTACTGAGATTGACATAGTCCATGCCCGCTTTAGTCTGAAGGGCATTTTTTATTTCATCATTTGTTATATCGATCTCATCCACCCCGTTTTCATTAACATCTTTCTCCAAAAGCTCCACAGTATTCGCTCCAAAAGAATAATACAGCTTTACTTTATCAACACCCTCTGTCTTCAAGTGAATGTTTATGTTTCTTATTTCGCCGGGCACAAAGAGGGTGTTGAAATAAGTTATTCCAGTGTAATCACTTTCCAAGTCATATAGCTTCACCAAGCCTGGATCTTCGACTGCAAGGGATGAACTTTGATATTTTAAATGAAGCGTTGTGCCACTACCAACTCCAAGCTCGTATCCACAAGGACCATTGCTATATACAATCTTTAACGGAGTGGATCCTGGGTTGATATAATCACTTATATCTATTAACTCATCACTAGACGAAGTTACAAAGGTGTTGTTTAGATACACATCCATATCTTGGGTTGTTCTTTTTACAAACCTCCCATCCGCAATTATGGATTTGGCATCTTCTGGTATAGTTATATTGGTCATGAGAGTGAATGTGTTGTAATGATAATAAGAACATGCTGCTGCTAGTGCTCTGTGGATTCCAATTAAGTCCTCCCTTATCAGCGTCGCTTTTGATAAATATGCCCTCGCCATATATCCCCTCGGCGTCTGGTTGTACTTATATCCACTCAAGGTGAGCGTTGCGGGAGAAACCTCAAAAGCCTTGGAGTAATCCCCGCCGACCTTTCTAAGATAAGAGCTCGTGTAGTTGTTTATAAGCAGTTCGTAGTAATAGCCCTCAAGAGTTTTGTTCAAAAGGTATCCCAGAATCAGCTCCGCATTATGGGTGAGGTTTTTCTCGGGGAAAAGATCCCTAGTTGCCCAGTAAGTGGCGATTATATCAAGGGGACTCATGTCTGGGGTCACAAGAGGCTCATCGAGAACACCACTATTGCTCCAGTTTTCCAAAATTTCTGGAGGAACAAGCTCCTTAAGAGGAACATTTCTTAGGGTTGTGAGAACATCTTCAGCTTTGTACTTGCTCCCCTCTCTTAATGAACTCGTGTAAACATTTGTATTATCTATAATAGCAACCATGCCACTAACAAACACCACAACCAAAATCAACGACAGCAGAGCATCAAGCGTGAATACAAACCCTCTCCTCCTCATCTGTCATCCCACACGAGAAGTTTTATTATAGCATCATCAAACTTGGGCTCAAGCATGTACCTTATCTCCGGAATAAACTCGATCTCAACCTCATCCCTTGACCAGCCCTCCAGTGAATAGAGCCATAAAAGGAGTATCTTGTTCTGAGTATCCGTCGATCCAAAGAGCTCCTTAAAGGGAACTGTTATTGTTCCGTTGAAGCCCTTGTATGACTTCAACTTCTGGGTTCTGGTTTCGTTTTCATATTCGTACCATACAAGCGTTGCATTTAAATCGCTTTGATTCCCATAAACGAAGAATCCTCTTATCTCGGTGCCAAGCTGGCTTATTAAAGTTAGGTTTCCATAACTTGATGAGTTAACTTTGATCCTGACCACTTCCCCATCCATGACCTTGTACTTCATAAACCCGTAAACGAGAGGCTCTTCGTCTGAAGGTCCAGCAGAAAGATTGTATACTGGTCTTAAAAATACAAAAGTCCTCTCAACAGGCTCAATCCAAGGTGATCTTTGCATAGATGCTTTTATCGTCGCTTCATCTTCTACAAAGGTCTTGTTTATGAATGCAATCTTGTATAGCGATTCACCCAAGTCATAAAAGTTTCTGGAGCGATTGTAGGTGGAGGTAAGGTTGGGGAAGGTGTTATCCGCTGCAAAAACCGTTACAACAACGTTTCCCTTCCCACCGAAGTTGAATTCGTATGGGCACTCCCCTCCCCCAAAATTGATTGTGAAGTTACTAACTTCGGGGCCTGTGATATAAATGTCTACAAGAGCCCCCGCAGGTATTGTAAGGGGAGAGGGTTCTATATAAGGGCCTTCAGGACCTTGCCCCCTCTTTGCACTAAGTATAACGTCTTGGACAAGAATAAACTTCACTCTGTCCCCATCCTGTAGGTTAATGTTGTTTCCATCTTTGAGAGAACAAATGGACTCATTGACATATTGATGCCCAGTCCTAACTATCTCAACATAGCTCACTGCAAAAACCGTGTTCCCCTGTCCACCGGATATCTGAAAGTTTACTCCAGGAGGATTACCTCTTGGATTTGCAAAAGTCACATTATCAAGATAAACCCTCGGAAACCTCCCCTTAACACTCACATTAAACTTTGAAACGTAAAATTCAAACATAAAGTCTTTTCCTCTCGCCAACTGGTCAAATATCTCTGTTAAATTCTCCTTTGACCTATTAAGAGCAAGTATCTTTTCATGATCCAAAGCGTAAGAGTAACCTTCATGCCTTAGTCCAATCATTTTAACACCGCTCACATTCTCCTCCCAATCCTCTGGATAACCAGGGTTTTTGGTCAGGACATCAAGCATGTTGTTGGCTATGTTTGCCCTATCATACCAGTCCAGAAGGTTGGTTATCTCAGCCTTTATCATATCGTTGGTATTCATAACTACCCCAACAACCATAACAACGATAACCAGTGAAAGCAGTGCATCAATTGAAAGTAATTGGCCCTTTCTCCTCATCCTCTCACCACATCAATTTCTATATTTACCGTTTTCCCGCCGTAAGATAAAACTCCATTGTTATCGGTGAACCTAAAGTTTTCGACGAGGTCTTTCTTTACAAAGGCAGTTATATTTTCCGCTAGGCTGGGAAGAGTTTCAATTGACTGGAATGGAGTCGATAGGGTAACTTTTATAGTAACTTCGCTCCCAGTCTCCTCGGATGTCAGGCTCTTAATAGACAAATGGGGATTTTCTGTAATATTTGCCAGTATTGGGTTTAAATAGCTGTAAGGTTCCTCATTCGTCATTATGCCGGTGTTTAGGTAATCAACTGCCTTTGAAACGGAGCTTCTCACGTAACCCACTATCGCCACGTTCGTGTTGTTCTCCACATATGAAGGAACAATGAGGATTAATCCGATGAAAATGATAGAGAGTATAAACACCATTTCAATTGCCGTTTGAGCGCGTGATGTTCGCATAGAGCATATCACCTA
>LGET01000018.1 GCA_001507935.1 Thermococcales archaeon 44_46 | reverse complement strand
GAGTGTTAGATATCTCAATAGCTCTTCCAGTTCTTCCTTTGAAAACTTTTTCTCAGCATATTCCTCAGGGTCAAAAGATGACAGGTAATCCTTTATTTTGTTTAACCTATCTAGTTCGTCCTCCAGCTCAAGAGACCTTTTTGTAAACTCCCAGGAAGTATGAGGGCTTTCAAAAATCCGCTGCTTGTTGCTGACTATGGCTATCTTTACATTTGCTATCGCTTCGTCAACTAGTTCCAACAGCTCCTTTATATTCATCCTTCACACCGTTGATAATAACCAAGTAAATTATTTAAAGTTGATTGAAAAAGTTAATATGAGGGAAGCTCCATGGATTTTGACCTGTTCATGGAGAGGTATGGCTACAAAATTCTCCTTGGGATAATAGCAGTAGTTATCATTAGCCTTCTCGCAATTCCCATCCTTGGAATTGCAGAATTAATAAGGATGTATGGGCTCGAAATTGGGCTTATAACCATCATAGTGTCGGCAGTTTATGGTTTTACAGTGTGGAGAAGATTTAATGAGGCACGTGCAGAAGCTCTTGGGAAGTACTTCTACGACGACAAATGGTATAAAAAAAGGTAGAATCACTTCTTGCTTGGATAAACTATCGCATCGAAGGGACAGAGCTGCTCGCAAAGCCCGCAACCTGTGCATATTAGCGGATCGATTTTCATCTTCCCTTTTTCCTCCTCAAAGACCAGCGCTGGACAGCCGGTTAGGAGGGCACATGCTTTACATCCTGTGCACTTCTCCTCAATGACCACCGGTATTTCTCCAATTTCGCCCCTTCTAAGCACTGGAATTATACATTCCCTCTTTGCTATTATTACTGCCGGGCCTTTAACCTGCATAGCTTCTTTTATAGCCTCCTTAGTGGTTTTTAGATCATATGGATCCACGGTTTTTATGTACTTCACTCCAAGTGCCTTTACGAGTGATTCGATATCTATTTCCCTGAATTTCCTTTTAGTTTCACTGCCCCCAGTTCCCGGGTGTGGTTGATGCCCAGTCATTGCAGTTGTTCTGTTGTCAAGTATCATAACTAAAACATCAAGATCTTTATAAACAGCATCTACAAGAGGTTGCAATCCATTGTGGAAAAACGTGGAGTCTCCTATGGTGGCTATTATTTTCTTACCCATAGCTATGCTCTGACCATTTGCGAGGCTTATGCTTGCTCCCATGACATATTCAGTCCATATTGCCTCTAAGGGTGGGAGTAAAGATAAAGCATAGCACCCTATGTCCCCATGAATGGGGAGTTCATCTTTCTTGAACCCTAATTCTTTTAGGGCATCAAGCAAAGCTCTATAGGAGCCCCTGTGTGGACAGCCGGGACACATTGTGGGAGGTCTTGAGGGGGCTAGGTTTTCTGCTTCTTCAACTTCTTTTGCCTTTATGTATTCTTCTCTATCCTTGCCGAGGAGCTTCAAGAGGACACTTTTAACCAATCTTGGAGTTAGTTCACCTTCAAGAGGCAGATGTCCGGTGCGTTTTCCATATATTGGAGTTGTTATCCCTTCTTCCTGGGCTACTATTTTCACTTCCTCCTCCAAAAACGGTGCACCATCTTCCACAACTATTGCTTTTTTAACTCCCTTCAGGAACTCAACGACGAGTCTTCTCGGCAGAGGGTGGGGTGTTGAGATTTTGAGGATTTTAAATTTCTCATCAAGTTTTGAAACAACTTCTTTCACGTAATTGTAGGGTGCCCCTTCAGCTATAATCCCAATCTCGCCCTCCCCTTCAATCCAGTTAAAGCTTAAGCCCTCGAATTCAGCTTCAATTTCTTTCAGTGTCTTATTCAACCACCTGTGCCTCTCAAGGTTGCCCTTCATTGAAGCCCTTACATATCTTTGAATATCCTTTTCAAACTTCGGCTTTCTGTCAAGCTTGACGAATTCTCCTACCTCCACATCGGCAGTTGTGTGGTTTACTCTCGTGGTTGTCCTGAAAATGACAGGTACTTTGTACTTCTCACTCAGTTCATACGCATATTTTATCAAATCATGGGCTTCCTGAACGTCTGCAGGCTCCAGAACAGGTAGCAAAGCGAGCTTTCCGTAATACCTGTCGTCCTGCTCCGTTTGAGAAGTATGCGGCCCGGGGTCATCGGCCACTAAAATAACGAGCCCCCCTTCTACTCCAGAATAGGCGAGGCTCATTAGAGGGTCAGCAGCAACGTTAAGTCCAACACACTTCATCGTTACAAGTGCCCTGAGACCAGCATAAGCAACTCCCGCGGCTTCTTCAAGTGCCACTTTCTCATTGGGCGCCCATTCGGCGAAGACTTCGGGGTTTAGTCTTGCTATGGTCTCAATAACTTCAGTTGAAGGTGTTCCGGGATATCCGGTTGCGAATGATACACCACTTTCGAGCGCTCCATATGCAATCGCTTCATTTCCCATGAGAAGCTTTTTAGTTAATGACTTGGCAACTGTCGGAGAACTTGAGCTAGCTTCCATGCTCACCACCACAATTCCTTGGGTTTTGAACCTATAAAACCTGTAGTTCGAAGAAAAACAAGGAAAATCGAAAATTTTTTAGATTTTGGCCTCAAAAACCATAAACATTCTCGCTACGGGGTTTGGATAAATTTCCCAGTCAGTATCAATTTTTTCTATTGGTATCTCTCCGTAGAGACCCCCTTCCCTTGGGTCGAGGCTCTTTCCTACTATTTTGTTTTCGGTTATTTCAACTGTCATGTAGCGTGGAAGCCCTATCCGTACAAAGCCTTCCCTCATTGCATACTCAATCCCCCACTTCACGGAATAAATTCCCGCGTAAAGCTCGGCTATTCTTACGGCAACACTTTCTTTCCCTATAGCTAAGATCTCAACTCCAGTTTCTTCCCAAAATCTCTTTGCCAACGGCTGCAGATCTTTGCTTAACTCGTGCCATATGGCTTTTCCTCTATCGGAAATTCTCAGCGCATCTATAGTTGGATCATCCAGTTTTCTAACTTCTATTCCCCCAAGGCTGGAGTCTAGGTGGATAACATCGGGCTTTACTTTTCTTGCAAGCTTTAATCCCAGAAGAGCTTCATCCTTCAGTGCCGTCCTTCCGCTGAGGTCATAGTCAAAAGGATTGGAGTACTTCACAATGCTCAGCGTTGCTGTTCTGTATGGTTTCTCCACCAAAACAGCTGCAGTTGCTATTAGACCAATTGGATTGTAGTTTTCATCTAATACCGCTCCTCCAGTATCTGCAGAGACTATCCTCATATTTCTCACCTTTTTGGCTCCAAATGGGCCCTTTTAACAACCAAAACTCCCGAACCAGTGAAGGCATCCCATATTTTTTCGGTTTCGTCAAAGACTATTTTTGCCTTAAAAAATGGTGCATCTCTAACGAATGTTTCGAATTCTCCTCCTTCGCCAGCAATGTGAACTTTATACTTCCTGTTAAGCTCCTTCAGCTCTTCAAGGGCTTTTTCATCTATTTTTCTCCCCAGCCATTTTTCATCCAGCCCATAGGCTGAAACTCCTACTATAACAACATCGAGGCCATCACGAATTAGGGCTCGCATGTACTCCTCTGGCTCAACCTTCCAGAAGGGCACAAAGACCTTTATTCCAAGTTCCTTGGCAATTCGTTCGACCCTTTCTTTTTGATACTGGCTAGCCAACGCCCCAGCGACGACACCCTCTATCTTTAGCCCCTCGAGAACTCTCTTCAAGTCTTCAACCTCTCTTTCTTTCTCTCCCTTCGTAAAACCTTTGACGATGGGAATTCCAATAGCTCTCGCCTGCAGTTCTGTGAGGTGAAGGTTTGGGACGTGATACATGTAACTTTCTTCACTCTCAGAGTGCATTGTGACAAGATATCTAACTTCATGACCTTCCTTCAATGCCCAATAAAGGGCATATGTAGAGTCCTTTCCTCCAGAAAAGAGTACTGCGACCTTCATTTCTGACCCTCTTTGTGTTTTTGAAAAATAGTTAAACAGAGCTTTTAAAAAATTTTGGAGATCAGAGATATTCCAAAGCCTTCTCTGTTTTTTTATCAAAGAGGATTACTCTGTCCTCTCTGGGCACTATTGTGACTTTTTCCCCAAATCTAAAGTGCTCTTCCTCTGGGGCGAAAACTTTAACAAAAACATCACTATCGACTGCTACTGTTATTATCTGCTCCCTTCCCAGCGGCTCAAAAGAGTAAATCTCTCCTTTGATACCTTCTGCTTCTCCTCTCACTATTTCCGCGTCATGTGGTCTAAAGCCAAAAAGCACTTCTGTTATGTTAAGTTTCTTGATAATCTCCCCGTACTGCTTGGGTATTGGGATTCTGCTGTGGTATATTCTGAGCATATCTCCTTCCACTTCTGCTTCAACGAAATTCATAGGTGGGCTTCCCAAAAACCCTGCCACAAACTTGTACATTGGTTTGTAATATACCTCATCCGGGTCTCCAACCTGCAAGATGTTTCCGTCTTTTATAATCGCTATCCTATCAGCCATTGCAAGGGCTTCTGCCTGGTCGTGGGTTACATAAACGGCAGTAATCCCCAGCTCTTTTTGTAGCCTCTTAAGTTCTGCTCTAACTTCCAACCTTAGGAGGGCATCCAAATTGCTCAGAGGTTCATCAAGTAACAGAACATCAGGCTCTTTAACGAGTGCTCTGGCTATAGCGACTCTCTGCTGCTGACCACCACTGAGTTGCCAGGGATATCTATCTAGGAGGTGGTCTATATGGAGCATCTTCGCAACTTCCCTGACTTTCTTCTCTATTTCTTCTTTGGGAGCTTTTTTGAGCTCAAGGGGGAACGCAATGTTTTTGAAGACCTTCATATGGGGATAAAGTGCCCAGTTCTGGAAAACTAAGCCCACATTTCTGTCCTTTGGTGGGACTTCGGTAACATCTCTTTCATCAAAGTATATCTTCCCGCTTGTTGGTTTGTATATCCCGGCTATAGTGTAGAGCAAAGTTGATTTGCCACTTCCGGAAGGTCCTAAGAGAGCCATAAATTCTTTGTCTTCGATTTCCAGTGTTATGTTGTTAAGTGCCGTGAATTTTCCAAACTTTTTGGTTATTCTATCCAGGGTTATCTTAACCATCCCTTCTCACCCCTTTATTCCTCCTGAATAGCTTTGGAGAAGCAGCTGCTGGGCGGTTAGGAAAAATATGATGGTGGGCAGGAGATATAAAGTCCCAGCAGCAGCTATTAGCGGCATGTGTGAGTACTCAGCTTCAATATTCGCCTCTATAAATGTTGCAAGTGTTTGATCAATTAGAAATGTTCTTACGTAGATTAGGTCCTGCCAGCCTGCCAAAAATCCAAACAACGCAACTGCAAGTATTCCGGGCTTTATTAGAGGTAGCATTATCTGTCGCCATACCTTTATCCTTGAAGCGCCGTCTATGATTCCCGACCATTCAAGCTCCCATGGGATTGTATCAAAGAACCCCTTCATAAGCCAGACCGACATAGGGATTTCTAGTGCTGCCCTAGCGAGAATTACATAGAAGAACGAGTAGAGCCTCACAAATGAAGGTTCTTGGGGAAACGTTAGGCGGTACAGCAAATAAACACCGACAATTAAAGCAACTCCTGGAAAAGCATGAAGCATGAGGAGGAGGAGCATCATTAATTTTCTCCCTTTAAACTTTATTCTCGAAAGAGAGTATCCAGCAAGTGTGCTGATTAAAGTAACTGTACCTGAAACTCCTAAAGCAACTACAAGAGTATTCAGGGTTATTTTTAGGATGTTTTGCCTTATTCCTCCGGTTATTGCTAGTTTCCCCTGAAAAACGTTTATCCAATTTTCAATTGTTGGTCTAAACGAACTGAGGCTTAAATTGGTGACCATATCCCTGCTAAAGCTTGAAATTACTAAAAGTGCAAACCCCAGTATGAGGGGGAGGCTGGCGAAGAGTATCGTGAAGACTATTATCCACTCTCCCTTCTTTGGTCTTGTTTCAACGTCCCTCATTCTATATCACCCCTTGGCTCGTGAATCATCTTTTCAAATTGGAGCACTTTTAGGGTGACAAGCCCTCCTATGATGCCAATTATAGACAGTAACACTGCTGCTGCAGCCGCTAGGCCTTGATCCTGCTCTCCTCTTCCAAATGCAGTATTGTAAACGTAGAGTGCTAGTGTCGTGCCGTAGTCCCTGCTTACCAAGTCCCACTGGACAAGGAGGAACAGGTGGGGATAGGTCGTTAATAAACTCAGGAACTGCCAGGTTAGCACATATAGAAGGTGCCATTTCATCATTGGAACCAAGATTTTTCTGGAGATTTGCCATGCTGATGCCCCATCTACCCTCGCAGCTATAACAAGCTCCTTTGGGATCTGATTTAAAGCCGAAGTAAATACTATCATTCCAAAGCTAACTCCCACAAGGCCATTAACAAAAATGATTACGCTCCAAGCCCCCCATGGAACGATTTGACCCCATGGGATTGGTTGGGAGAGCACACCAAGCTTCATGAGAATTGAATTTAAAGTACCAATCTCGCTCCCGTGAAAGAAGTAATACCACACCAGGCTGTAAACGGCTATGGGGGACATTCTGGGCAACAACCACAGAAGTCTAATTGCCGAAGAGGATCTTTCATTTATGAAAAATGTCCCTAAAGCTAAAAGAAGACCTCCAAAGACGTTTATAATAAGGGTTATTCCCACAAAAATGATAGTAGTTAAGAGAACAGTTCTCATCAACGGGTCATGCTGGAACATATGAAAGAGCCTCTGATAATTGTAAAATCCAACAACCTCAGTCAGATACCTTTCAATATTCCAGTTTCGCATCTTGGTAAAGCTTATGTAGACAGTGAATACTAAGGGAATCAGGTAGAATAAACCGACCATTATAATCATGGGAGAAAGAAAAAAGGAAAGGTTTCGAAGCTTTTCCCCCTTCATGTCATTCACCTCATTGAAGCGTCCAGTCCTTTGGAATCTCCCCTACTACTTCCACGTTTTGGGCTAGTTCTGGATCCGCATTGACTTTTTGTATAATGTAGTTAACACCTTCTTCTGGGGTCATGTCTCCTCTCAACACCTTGTCCACTGCCTCTTTGAAGATATCAGCCAATGCTGGGTACTTTGGATGTGCTGGAGCTAGCTTTGTGTACTCGAGCATATAACTCACATCGGCAAGGAACTTTGCGTTTATTGGGTGAACTGTTGTTGCGACAATGTCCTTTATGTTGCTCTTGACTTGAGGATCGAGATCAATGCTGAGGCTCTTCAGGTCATCGAGCCACTTCTCGTTGCTGATTAGTTCTGCGGCTTCTTTTCTAACCGGCAGGTGGGCGCTTATTACGCTGTGAATCGCATTTATATCGGGGTCGCTTGCTTTTATTACCATTAAGAATGCCAATTTGTGGTAGAGGTCTTTAAGCTCATCATACTTCGGATTTTGCTGGCCGGCTTTGGAGTTTATCATCCAAACAAACGGCTGGCTCAGAGTTACAGGCTTCAGACCCTTCTCCCCGGCTGGGAACAAAGTGTAGGTAAACCAAGCTTGGACTTCTTCGGGCTTTAATGGTCTCGGAGTGCCTTCTTTTCCATAATAGTCCTTGGTCTGCCATTCCGTCCAGTACCAAGTACCGCCTATGTCAAACAGGGTTCTGCCTTCAACTATTGCGGGGTGAATTTGCTTTGCCCAGTCCCAGCTCATTATGTCTTTGGGGAGCAAGCCATCTTGGGCGAATTTCCACTCCACATAAAGCCACTTGTAAACTGCCGGAACGTCCACTACAAGCTTTCCAGATTCCTCGTTGTACAACTTGCCGCCAAATGCATAAATAAACTGAATTAGGTCTGGATGTGCGGATCCTTTTCTGTGTATCAATCCCCACTCCGCTGCACCGCTTTCCTTTGCTTTCTTAGCCCAGTAATAAACATCACTCCATGTGAATTCCCCGTTCTTGACTTTTTCTTCAATCCCCTCTAAGTTAAAGCCAATTTTTGCAGCTACGTCTTTTCTTATGTATAATGGCCTTGCTTCTGTATCTTGGGGCAAACCGTAAAGTTTGTCGTTGAATTTTGAAGCTTCGATTAGTGAGGGATAGAAGTCATCTATCACATTTTGATATGCGTTTGCATATTCAGTTATATCGAGAATGTAGCCTTCATCTGCGAGAGTTGGCAGGAATGCATAAGAGTTCACAAAGAAATCGCCAGCCTGTCCTAGAGGCTGTTTGCTGAGATATTCTTGGTACGCATCTTGGAAAGAGGCAACATAGTGTATGTCTGTTATCGTTATTTTTACGTTGACTTCATTCTCCTCCCAAACCTTATTTATTCTTCTCGCCGCTTCTACAATTCCGTAAACTCTCATTACACTGTTGGGGTCTCCAGACCCCCATGCAGAGAATTTTACCTCATTTATCCCGTTGCTTTCAAGTGTCCTGCCTATCGCCAAGATATCTTTTGTGAAGTCCCCTGTTAACTCAACGCCTGTAGTTTCGGTCTCTGAGCTTTCCTGTGAACCAATGCACCCACTGGCGATTACTCCAACAAGCACAACTATTGCCAGTAATATACCTACTTTTGCCTTCATAACCACCACCTGAAAAAAACTTTGGGATTTTAAGATGCCAAAATCGGCATAGGCTTATTGTAATCTTGCAGGGCTATCAACGACATTTTGGAAGGGAACTTTTATAACTTTTATGTAACATTAACTCGTTTTGGCGTATGCATCACCGAAAGTGTTATATATGATTCATAAAAGATTATATACCAAAAAATATTTAACACATGTAAAATAATAGTACTGGGGTGGGAGTATGGTTCGTGTTGTGATACTAGGTCAAGGATACGTAGGGAGCATTTTTGCTCTTGGAGTCGAGAGGATAAAAACAGGGGAGCTTGGCTACTATGGAATTCCTCTCCAGAACGAGCTCCCAATAAAAGTTGAGGACATAGAAATCGTTGGAAGCTACGATGTTGATAAAAACAAAATAGGAAAGTCTCTATATGAGGTAGTGAAGAGCTACTGGGATGATAAAATCCCGGAGACCCTCAAGAGCGTAATTGTAAGAAAAGGAATTCATCTTAAAAGCCTGAGAAACCTACCTATAGAGGCCGAAGGGCTTGAAGACAGCATGACACTCAAAGAAGCCGTTGAAAAGCTTGTTGAAGAATGGAAAGAACTTGATGTTGATGTGATAGTAAACGTTTGTACCACAGAGGCTTTTGTTCCGTTTGGAAATAAAGAGGAGCTTGTAAAGGCTATTGAAAACGACGAGAGGGAAAGATTAACTGCGACTCAAGTTTATGCTTATGCTGCCGCTCTGTATGCAAAGGAAAGAGGGGGAGCGGCTTTTGTAAACGCTATCCCTACTCTCATAGCAAACGACCCTGCGTTTGTGGAGCTTGCTAAAGAGAACAACCTGGTGGTTTTTGGTGACGACGGAGCTACAGGAGCAACTCCATTAACAGCTGACATCCTGTCTCATCTAGCTCAAAGAAACAGATACGTGAGGGATATAGCTCAGTTCAATATCGGTGGTAACACAGATTTCTTGGCTTTAACAGATAAAGAGAGAAACAAGAGCAAGGAGTTCACTAAGTCAAGTGTAGTTAAAGACCTCCTCGGCTATGAGGCGCCCCACTACATCAAACCAACGGGGTTCCTTGAGCCGCTTGGAGACAAAAAGTTCATTGCTATGCACATTGAGTACGTCAGCTTCAATGGAGCAGTGGATGAGCTTGTGATAACTGGAAGAATTAACGATAGCCCAGCTTTGGCAGGATTGCTGGTTGATTTAGTGAGATTGGGCAAAATAGCAATAGAGAAGAAGGAGTTCGGAACCGTCTATGAGGTCAACGCTTTCTACATGAAGAACCCCGGACCACAAGAGAAAGGCAACATCCCAAGGATAATAGCCCATGAAAAGATGAGAATGTGGGCGGGGCTAAAGCCAAAGTGGCTCTAGCTCTTTAGCTTTTCTTTTAATATCCTCTTTGCAACTTCAAGCACTTCCTCTGGAGTTTTCTTAAAGCCTCCACCTCTTGCTAGGATTTCACTTCCGCCTCCACCGCCACCAACTTCTCTGAGCACCTCTTTGAGGAGTTCATTCATGGAGATGCCTTTCGTGTCTTTGTTCTTTGCAAAAATCGCGTAATTTTTCCCAACTGCCAAGACCATCGTGTTGGGGTTTTTATCCACAAGGTGCACAATAAACGCTTGTGCGTCTTTCATGTCCATTGACTCAATGTAAGAGATTACTTTTATTCCGTCAATCTCATCAGCATTGGAAAGCAGTGCCTTGCCTTTCCACTCCCAAAGCTCTCTCCTCAGTTCAACTTTTTCTTTTTCAGCGTTTTCGAGCTCTTGTTTTAGCTCTTCAATTCTATCGGTTAGAGGCCTGTTCTTATTAGGCATCTTATCTAGGCTTTCCCAGTAATCCTGCAGGAGCCTGTCCAGATATATTAGCGCCCTATATCCACATGCAAATTCTATACGCCAGATGTTTTTGGTTTTTCTGTAGAAGTTAAGGACTTTTATGAAGCCAACCTCTCCAGTATTTTTTACGTGAGTTCCTCCACAGGGAATTAGATCAACGTCTCCTATTTTCACCACCCGGATTTTTCCCGATATATCCTCGGGTAGGGATTTTCTAAGAGCCGATCTTACCTCTTCGGGAAGCTCCTCATATTCTTCAACCTCTACTGGAATGTTTGCCCAAACGACTTCATTGGCCTCAAGCTCTGCAGCAAGGATGTGTTCCCAAGTTAATTCCTCATCAAAATTGATCTCAATCTTGTTGTATTCCGGGAATATCTGGAATCCAGTAGTATCGCTGTTGTACATCCTCTTCAAGATTGCAGAAAGAATGTGCTGACCGGTATGCTGTCTCATGTTTTCATATCTCCATTCCCAGTCAAGCTCAAGCTTTACTTCCTCTCCTTTCTCTGGGATCCTCCCTTTGAGCGTCCCTTCATGCCAGATTTCATTTTTTCCCTCAACCTTTTCAACTTCAATTCTAAAGCCGTTTCCTTTTATCACACCTCTGTCACTGGGTTGTCCGCCGCCTTCAGGATAAAATATCGTCCTATCAAGCAGCACTCTGGCTTTATTCTCTTTAACCTCAATGTCCATTATCTTTGCAGAAGCTTCCATTAGATAGGGGTTGGTATAGAACAACTTGAGCGTCACATCTCTCACCAGAGAAGAATCTCAATAAAAAGATAAAAAGCTAACTAAGGTTGAGCTTTGGCTTCGAGGATTGCCTTAACTCTCTTCAACCTGAAGAAGTTTTCCCTCTCCATCTCATCAAGATGCTGGCTTATGTATTTCACAGTTTCTTTCATTCTTGGGATGATGATATATTCTAAGGCGTTGACCCTTCTTTTTGTCTTTTCAATCTCTCTGGCAAGCCTCTTTAGCGTTTCTTCAACTTCTGCCAGCCTTATCGCCAGCTCAAGAACCTCTTCAAATTTTTCCGATGCGACATCAACTTTGGAGGAACTTGAAACAAACGCATAACCTCTCTCGCTGGGATCTCTCTTAAACCCCTCCGCCTCAATTAGGGGCACGGGTACTCCCATAATGTTCCTTCTTTTAATATCTATTTCTTTATTTGGTCTTACGCTAAGGGCTATCTCGCTGAGTCTGACAATTCCCATGTCTATCTCAGCCAATCTAAGCTGCTCAAACGCTTCTGCTATTTTCTGGTTGAGCTCTCTTCTCAGTGCTAGGGCTTCATCGTATATGGTGAAGAATTCCATAATAAGGGCATCCTGCTTTTCCTTGAGAATTTTATGTCCTTTTTCAGCCAGCTTTATTCTTCTCTTTAGTCTCAAAAGCTCCATTCTGGTTGGCTTGACCTTTAGTATCTTTGCCATTCAGCTCACCTCAAAATAAAGAAGTTAAGAGGAGTGCCTGTATTTTGGATGGTACTTCTCTATGTACTTCCTCTCTACTCTCTTGAGCTCTGACTCTGGCAGTATTGACAGGAGATCCCATCCAAGGTCTAGGGTTTCAAAGATTCCTCTGTCTTCATCGTATCCCTGGGCGACGAACTCTCTCTCGAACCTGTCTGCGAATTGAAGGTACTTTCTATCGGTCTCGCTCAGAGCTTCTTCACCCACAACCGCTACAAGGTCTCTAAGGCTTCTACCTTCCGCATAAGCCGCATAGAGCTGCTGGCTTAGCTGGGAGTGGTCTTCTCTTGTTCTTCCTTTTCCGATACCGTCCTTCATCAATCTGCTAAGGCTTGGAAGGACGTCAATTGGTGGGTAAATACCTTTTCTATGAAGGTCTCTGCTCAAAACTATCTGTCCCTCGGTGATATATCCCGTAAGGTCCGGAATTGGGTGGGTAATGTCATCGTCAGGCATCGTGAGTATTGGCATCTGGGTTATGCTTCCCTTTCTTCCCCTGACTCTACCGGCTCTCTCATAAATAGTTGCAAGGTCAGTGTACATGTAACCCGGATAACCTCTTCTTCCGGGGACTTCCTCTCTTGCCGCTGAAATTTCACGCAGGGCTTCTGCATAGTTGGTCATATCCGTTAAGATAACCAGAACCTGCATGTCATAGTCAAAAGCTAGATATTCAGCAACGGTAAGGGCCATTCTCGGGGTGATGATACGCTCAATTGCTGGATCATCTGCGAGGTTAAGGAAGAGGACTGCTCTCTCAATTGCTCCAGTCTCTTCAAAGCTCTTTTTGAAGAAGTTTGCCTCTTCATAGGTGATACCCATTGCTGCAAATACCACAGCGAACTGCTCTTCTTCACCCAAGACCTTCGCCTGTCTTGCAATCTGAGCGGCGAGCATGTTGTGGGGCAAACCGCTACCGCTGAATATGGGAAGCTTTTGACCCCTAACCAGAGTGTTCATTCCATCTATTGCCGAGATACCGGTTTGAATGAAGTCCCTTGGATAAGCTCTTGCTACAGGGTTCAACGGGGCTCCGTGGACATCTCTTCTATCCTCTGGGATTATCTCTGGGCCACCGTCTATTGGCTCACCAATACCGTTGAATATTCTTCCAAGCATGTCCATTGACACTGGAACCTTGAGAGTCTCTCCTGTGAATCTAACCCTTGTTGTTTTGACATCGAGGTCTCTTGTTCCCTCGAAAACCTGGACGATTGCCAAGTCTTCTCTCGCTTCCAAGACTTGTCCTTTTCTTTTCTCTCCGCCTTCGACTTCTATTTCTACAACTTCACCATAGGCTACCCCTTTAACGCCCTGAACTATCATCAAAGGACCGTAAATCTTGCTTATTGTGGAGTATTCCATCCCGGGCATCTTTATCACTCCCCGTATTTCTTAAAGAGCTCCTCAAATTGTTCTTCTGTCTTCTTCATTAGTGAAGCTATTTCTTCAACGTCTGGGATGTACTTCATTCTTCCTATCTCCTCTCTAACAGGGAGCTTTGCGATTTCCTCCACTGGAATTCCGGCGTCTATGGCTCTCATGGTATGGTGGTAGAAGTTGAGTATGACTCTCATCATTGTTATTTGCTTCTTTGGAGAGCAGTATGTATCAACCTCGTGGAAAGCATCCTGCTGGAGGTAATCCTCTCTAATCATTCTTGCCACAAGGAGGATAGCCCTTTCTCTCTCTGGCAGTGCATCTGGACCAACTATTCTAACTATTTCCTCAAGCTCCGATTCCTTCTGCAGGAGAGCCATTGCTTCGTCTCTCATCGCTTTCCATTCTGGATCGACGTTCTTATGCCACCAGTCTTTTATGGAGTCCACATAGAGGGAATAGCTCGTAAGCCAGTTAATTGCCGGGAAGTGCCTCCTTCTTGCCAGATCAGCATCAAGCGCCCAGAATACCTTAACCACTCTAAGGGTGTTCTGTACGACAGGATCGCTCAGGTCACCACCCGGCGGTGAAACGGCTCCGATAACACTAACGCTTCCAATTCTGTCGTCACTTCCCAATGTCTTTACTCTTCCAGCCCTTTCGTAAAATTCAGCTATCTTCGAAGCGAGATAAGCTGGGTAACCCTCTTCACCGGGCATTTCCTCAAGTCTTCCCGAGATTTCTCTCAAAGCCTCAGCCCATCTTGATGTTGAATCTGCCATTAAAGCCACGTTATAACCCATGTCTCTGAAGTACTCGGCTATTGTGATTCCCGTATAGATGGAGGCTTCTCTCGCGGCAACTGGCATGTTGGATGTGTTTGCTATGAGAACGGTTCTCTCCATCAGCGGCTTGCCTGTCCTTGGGTCTTTGAGCTTGGGGAACTCTTCAAGAACATCCGTCATCTCATTTCCTCTCTCACCGCAACCAATGTATACTACAACTTCAGCGTCACTCCACTTGGCCAACTGGTGCTGTGTTACCGTCTTTCCACTTCCAAATGGTCCCGGAATTGCAGCGGTTCCTCCTTTTGCCTGTGGGAAGAAAGTATCGATGGTTCTCTGACCGGTAATCAACGGAATCTCCGGCGGAAGCTTCTCTTTGTATGGTCTTTTAACTCTGACGGGCCATCTTTGGTACATCTTAAGCTCCTTTATCTC
>LGET01000017.1 GCA_001507935.1 Thermococcales archaeon 44_46 | reverse complement strand
CGGGGTTCGAATCCCCGCGGGCCCACCATAACAGCCCTTACCTGCGTAAGCGCTGGCGGAATGTTGAGTGCTTTTCTAAGGATTTACAATAAATGAGCTGGGTTTCTTATTTACATGCTCTTTTATGAGGGTTTCATTCAGGAAAGTATCCTGTGGACGCTAAAATTGGATTGAAACCTGATTGAAAGTGTGTATTTGGGAAGTAAACCCCTTTAAAAGTGCTTTTGAGTAGTGCACAACTGGTTTTTTGCCTGTTAGTAAGAAGGGGGCTCTTTTGGTCAAACTTTTTCCAAAAGTTTGCTTGCCTGTGCGAAGTTTGATCAAAGCTTGTCTTCTCGAAATCGCTATTCTGGGAAGTTTTCGGTTTGTTTCAAAAGTTCGTGAGACAGTTTAGCTTCGGTTATAACTTATAACTAAGAAGTTATAACTCATAACTGGAAATCGGGAACTATAAGAGGACAACCTCTAATAAAGGATACTGTAACTGCAAAAGAATCTTCCGGGAATAGTTCATACCCAAAAACATTATAACTTCTTTCAGGTTATTCTCTAGTGGTTAAGATCATTATCTACAGTCCGGTGTTGAAGATGGAATACGTCATAGAAACCAAAGACCTCACGAAGTTTTTCGGAAAGAGAAACATAGTTTATCATCTCGACCTTAAAGTCCCTAAAGGGGTTGTCTATGGCTTTTTGGGGCCGAACGGGGCCGGTAAGACCACCACAATCAAAATGCTCACGGCAGCTTTGAGACCCACCTATGGGGAGATTAGAATATTTGGCATGAAGATGCCCCAGAAGAGAGTTGAAATAATGAAAAACGTTGGCTATATGCCCGAGGTTCCGATAGCCTATGAAGACATGACGATTTTTGACTTTCTGACTTATATGGGCAGGCTCTCCGGCTTAAAAAAGGAGGAAGCGAGAGAGCAGGCGAAGGAGCTCATGAAGTACGTTGGCGTTGGAAGGTTAGCACTGAACAAGATAAAGGAGCTCTCCTCGGGACAGAAACAGAGGGTTGCTTTTGCTTCGGCTCTAATCGGTGACCCGGAGCTTCTAATCCTTGATGAGCCCACCGCAAACCTTGACCCCCTCGGGAGAATAGAATTCATAGGAAAAATTCTCTCCCTTGCTAAAGAGGGGAAGACTATTTTCGTGAGCTCGCACATAGTGAGCGAAGTTGAGAAGATGTGCAACTACGTGGGCTTAATTAACCAAGGGCGTTTGATAGCCCAGGGGAAGATAAGCGAGCTTACTGAGATAGAGGAGAACGATTACGATGTTTCTACCTCAGACAACAGGGCGGCAATTGAGTTCCTAAGAGAAAAGCCATACGTTAGGGAAGTGTGGGAGGAGGAAAATATAATCAGAGTTAAAGTAGACCCGAGGTTTCTTGACGAGTTTTTCCTGCAGTTTCCGAAGTATCTTACCTCTCGGGGCATTCGCCTAAAGCTCTTCAAGCCCCACACAAGCCCGCTTGAGAGAATCCTCATGGAAAAGTTCAGCATAGGTGAGGAAAGTGATTAGCGTTCTGTACCAAAACGAGGTCTACAGGCTTTTGAAGTCGAGACGGCTTAAGGTGATGCTTGTCCTAATGCTCCTTCCAGTAATAGTTTACTTTTTCACCCATGAAGAGATAACTGAATACAGCGCAAAAGCCCTGGAGATTTCATTCCAGATAAACATTTCTCAGTTTTTAATAAACTTCTGGGCAAGTGTGATCGGGCAACTCGTCGTTATAATCGTCATGAGTGATTTGCTCGCGAGTGAGATTGACAAAGGCACAATAAGACTTCTCCTCGCGAAACCGATAAGAAAAAGCGAGATAGTCCTAGGCAAGTTTCTTTCCGGAATTACTGCCGTGCTCGTTATTTTTGGTATTCCATACTTTGTGATGCAGGTTTACATGGTTCTCCTCTACAAGTCCGGCTTCGAAGGGTTTATGGCGACTTTCGACGACTTCCTGTTCGCCCTTGGGGTTACGGTCATCATCCTCGGAAGCCTTGGGGCAGTTTCGATGCTCCTCTCGGTTGTCCTTTCGAGACCCCTTTATGCATCTCTCGCAAGCTTTGGATTGGTTTTTACTGCTCAATTCATACTCCCACAGCTGCCCTTCTTTGACAATCCAGAGCGCTTTAACCTGAGCTATCAGATAGGGGTTTTACTAAAGAGGGGCTTTACGCTTCACACCGGACTGGACACCTATAAGGGAGACCCATCCATGAGTGCTCTGTTTTTCCTCAGCGTTATCCTGTTGAGCCTCATATTTACGCTTTTAGGACTGTACAGAAAGGAGTTTGAGGGATGAGCCATGAAGAAAATTTTACCGTTTTTCATACTTCTCCTCTTTGTCGGGAACGCTCTTGCCCTATCTGTCGAGCTTGGGATAGATGAGGTTTTGATAGTTGATGACACCATCGTAACCTTTGATGTAGCTCAAAACAATCCGAATCTGGTTTTTCTATTGTTAGAGAGTGAAAACACGAGCCTAATCAAAGGGCTGCACTTCGGCGAGAGTGTTTTCTTTGAAGGGGTAAACTACACCGTTGGAAGCCTTGATATGAATACACTTACCCTTAAGCTCCATCTAAGCGGCAACTACTCCGGCGTTGAGGTTCTAAAAAAGAGGGACTTCAGTGTATCCCTCGTGGAGACCTTTGATGCCTATGTAAGGGTAAAGGTGGAGAACACAGGGTATTATGAGATCAACGACACCCTGGTGATTCTTGCTCAGGGAGTGGAGATAGAGGAGCGGCCTATTGTCCTTAAGCCCGGGGAAGGCCTGACTTTGAAGGTTTCTCCCCCCTATACTCAGCTAACCTTCATGCTGAAGGAGGCCAAGCTATCAAAAACCATAACTGTCACTTCTACTGAAGAACTTGTAACGATTGAGCGCATCTGGAAGGATGAAAAGCTTCATGTCCTTCTGAGAAACCATGGGGACCCCGTTAACGTCACCATTAAGCTCCTGGTTAGCGGGATGACTCTCGAGAGAAGAAAGGTCTTCCTCAGCTCAAAGGGAGAGCGGGAAGTAGTCTTTGAGACCGACGCTGTTCAGGGCACGGTTCTTGTTGACTATGGCGTAATAAAGCAGGAGAGCTTCTACTTCGAAATGCCAAGGATATCTCTTACGAGGATTGAGAAGGAAAAGGACATGTTGAAGATATGGCTGAGAAACGACGGAAAGACAGCGTTTTCGGGAAGGGTGTCTATTTACCAGAACTCTGTCATTGTGGGGGAGCCCTATTTTGCCGACGTCACGATAATACCCGACGAAGAGGTTTCTCTTGAGTTTAAAGTTCCGGAAGAAGCGCAGATTTTAACCGTTGGAGTTATGTCACCTTCTTACTCCGCAACTTTTCCCATCTCATTAAGGGCAGAGCTGAGCGCGAAAGCTGTTAACTCTTACGCAAAGGGCATACTTGGGAGAAGCGTGAGCTATGTGATAAGCCTCACCGGCAGTGGGAAAGTGAGCTTTGGCGTTGAGGGGTTGCCGGACCCTATAAAGGCCTACTTCTACTATGGGGACACTCAGGTTAAGGAGCTCGACGTGGTTCAAAATGCTCAGGTAACGTTAGTTTTAAAGCTCCCAAACCTGCCGCAGGGCTTTATGCTCAACGAGCCGATTGACTTCAATGTAACGGTTAACGAAATCAAGATTCCTCTAAAGCTAGAAGTCGGGGGAATAGGTATACTGCCGGTTTATGGAGACAACTGGCTTGCAAAGGTCAACTACACAAGCGAGCATCACCACGTGGGCCTGCCTTATAGAGTAGGAGGTAACGAGATAACACCTCCTTTTGCCTTTGAGCCGTGGGGCGGGGAGAAGATTGCTGTCCTCTACGGGAGGTACATACGGCAGGGGAAAGACCTTAGGCTCCACATCTTGGACCTCTCGGGAAAGATCATTGCATCTTCGACCCAAGAGAGGGGAAGAAGCGACTACATAGTGTTCAACGAGAGCGAGTTTATGATAATGGTTGAGGGAGAAGGGTACTTCGAGGGAGTTCTGCTGGTGTCGGATTATCTCAACGAGCTGAGAAACGTTACTTTCGAGCTTAGGAGAAGGGAATTCGGCGAAGGGATGGGGGTGTTCATAATAAATGCAACTCCTCTAAGGGGTCAGAAGCTGAAATTTTCCCTTTCCTCAGATAGGGATGTGGAGTTAAGGGTGTACTACTTTACCCTAAACAACGAAAAGGAAAACTTCGACCCACTGTCAACGAACTTCAAGGGGGCCTTCAAGGGAAGGGGGAAAGTCCTCGAAGGAGAACTCGGCGTAAGGAGCTACGAGGACTTCATAGCGGTGGCAATAATTGGAGAAGGGAACATCACCCTAAACTTTGAAAAAGCGAGCGGAGGAGCAGAAGTTAGCGAATTGAAGTCAAGAGAGGCATACCTTATAATTGGGGCACTTGTGATACTCCTTGCTCTGGTCGTATATTTGGAAAAGAAAATAGGATAGATCAGAAGATAAGTGGAGCCCTGTATTCACCCCAAACTTCCCTTAGGACGTCAGTGACCTCACCGAGGGTTGCGAGGTGCTTGTGAGCCTCAATGATGTAGGGCATTAAGTTCTCATCCTCACTCTCTGCAGCCTTCCTGAGCTTGTCGAGAGCCTCTTCAACTTTCTTGCTGTCCCTTGTGCTCCTTAGCTTCTTCAGTCTTTCTATTTGCTTATCCCTAATGCTTGGGTCTACCTTGAGGATTTCGACCTCTACTGGCTCGTCAACGACAAACTCGTTTACTCCGACTATAATGCGCTTTTTCTCCTCAATCTCCTTCTGGTACTTGTAAGCTGAATCTGCAATCTCCTTCTGGATGTATCCCCTTTCAATAGCCTTCATCATGCCTCCCATGGCCTCGATCTTTTCGATGTACTTCATGGCCTCTTCCTCTATGTGGTCGGTGAGCCACTCAATGTAATAGCTTCCTCCGAGGGGGTCTATTGTATCAACAACGCCGCTCTCATAAGCTATGATCTGCTGTGTCCTTAAGGCTATTCTAACGCTCTTCTCGGTTGGAAGGCTTAAAGCCTCGTCGTATGAGTTGGTGTGCAGGGATTGGGTTCCTCCAAGAACCGCTGCAAGGGCTTGAATTGCAACCCTTACTATGTTGTTTTCGGGCTGCTGGGCAGTCAAAGTTGAACCTGCTGTTTGGGTGTGGAATCTTAGAAGCATTGACCTTGGATTCTTTGCACCAAATTTCTCTTTCATAATCTTCGCCCAAAGCCTTCTTGCGGCCCTGAATTTGGCTATCTCCTCAAGGAAGTTGTTGTGTGCGTTGAAGAAGAAGCTCAATCTCGGAGCGAACTTGTCAACGTCCATGCCCCTTTCTATGACAGCCTTAACATACTCGATACCGTCCGCCAGTGTAAAGGCAACCTCCTGCACAGCATTTGCTCCGGCTTCTCTGATGTGGTAACCGCTTATGCTTATCGGATTCCACTTTGGAACGTTTTCAGCACAGTACATTATAATGTCTGTTGTCAATCTCATGGAGGGCTTTGGTGGGAAGATGTAGGTACCCCTTGCTATGTACTCCTTAAGGATATCGTTCTGGACTGTACCCCTGAGCTTTTCCGGTGGAACCCCTTGTTTTTGAGCAACGAGGATGTACATGGCCAGAAGATTGGCGGCTGTGGCGTTAATTGTCATTGATGTGGAAACCTTATCGAGGGGAATTCCATCAAAGAGAATCTCCATGTCCCAGAGAGAATCGATTGCGACACCTACTTTTCCAACTTCTCCCTCAGCCATTGGGTGATCGGAATCATAACCGAGCTGGGTTGGCAGGTCAAAAGCAACGCTCAAACCGGTCTGCCCTTGCTCGAGAAGGTATTTGTAACGTTTGTTTGATTCTTCAGCAGTTGCATACCCGGCATATTGTCTCATTGTCCAGAGTCTTCCTCTATACATTGTGGCGTAAACTCCTCTGGTGAATGGGTACTGGCCGGGGAAGTTTAACTTTTCCAAATAATCCCAGTTTTCAAGGTCTGCAGGAGTATAAACCCTCTTGATTTCAAAACCGTCATCTGTCATGAACTTCTCCTTTCTTTCGGGGGCTTTTTGGATGAATGGTTTTACGGTCTTTTCTTCCCATTCCTGCTCGGCCTTCTTAATCTCCTCAATCTTTTTTTTATCGAAAGTCATTAGCACCACCATAGGAGGATACGTTTTAAGCCTATAAAAATCTTTTACATACTCAAAGGTTTAGCTTTCCATTGGACATTTTATCCAGCCATTCAAAAAATAGAAAAGAGACTCACTCCTTCCACTTGGGGTTGTCCTTGACGACAACCTTCCCGTTCTCTTCAACCACTATCTTAGAAAAGCCCTTTTCGGCGATTGTGCCATAATCGTGACCCGCATCTGCCGGGTATAGCGCGAGGAAGATAAACGGTTCATCACCGGTATTTACAGTCCTGTGGGCCCAGTATGGGGGAACGTAGACTATTGTTCCGGGTTCCATTTCAATGAACCTTGCTTCTCCTTCAGGCGTTTGAAGCAGCATGCCCCCTTTACCCTTGAGGGCAAAGTAAACCTCTGCCCTGTCTATTTTTGCGTGGTAGTGACCTTTAGTCATGAAGAACTCATTTCCAACTTTGCCCGGGTAGAGAACAGTAGTTGCGAAGTTGAGGTCACCTTCCTTCTCTTCCTGCTCTATTGCGTAGACCTCGTAAACCACTGGGTCTCCTTCTTCGACCATTTTCTTCCAGGCTTCTTCGTCGACAAAGTAGCCTTTCAGGTCGCTTAGCCTCCTAACGCTTTTCTTCGCGTTCTCAATTGCCCCGGTCTCAAAATCAAGTTTAACACCAAATGGCTCTTTATACTTCATACCTTCACCCCGTTAGATGGTTGGGCTTAGTGTATTTTAACCTTTCCCTCTTGTATCACCAAGAGTGAAAACTAAACGATGGACTGGAGGAGGAAAGCAATTCCTATGGCTACTGCCCAGTAACCGGGATTCCACCTCAAGACCTTATACCCATCCAAAGGCGGAATTGGTAGAAGGTTAAAGAATGCCAGCCGGAAGTTTATGAGGGCAGTGTAGTATAGAGATGCCCAGAGGATATAGGACACCTTTACAAAGCTCAGCAGGACGAGTGCAATAATCCCCACTAAAATGTTTGTTGCTGGTCCTGCGATGCTTATTTTTCCATGAACCTCCCTATCTTCCCAGCCAGTATAGAGAGAGTAGACCTGAACTGCCCCCACAGCGGCAAATATAAACCTAAAGCCCAGGAGCTTGTTTAATATTCCCATCAAAAGAGCGAGCATTATTCCCGTGTCCCACCTTCTATAAATTGCGTAGTAACCATACCTTCTGGCAACCTGTCGGTGGGCAATCTCGTGGAACACAAACGCCGTAAATATTCCCAGAACAACATAGGGGATTAATCTAAGCTCAAAACCCGAAAAAACGAGGGTAAGAACAATGAAAGATATGGCCAGGTCTTCGAGCTCCTGTTTTCTAAGTCCCAGCGCCATTGCTCATCTACCTCTAATCTCAATCTTCTTGCCAAGCACAAGTTCTGCTGCCTTTACAGCGCTCCCTCCACTCCCTACAGCTATTTTTACCCGATCTTTAGGGACGTAGACGATTAATTTGTCTCCTTCGTACTCGATATCGAGAATTTCAACCTTAAGCATGCGCTTCAGTTCTTCCCTCATTTCCAACCCCCGAAGAAATGTGAAAAGAGGGAATATAAAGTTTAGGGAAGTTAGGACTTCTAGGGCAACATATTCAATGGAGTCAGAACGTTAGAAATAGGAAAAGATAGATATTTTTGTACGATTTAGGGTCGAGTTTACAGTTCCCGAGACTTCATATGTATGGACAGTAGACCCAGTTGTCGTTATTTTCATTGTCCAACACTAAGTGTAAACATTGAGGTGAGTGCTGTAACAGATACTTTGGTGTTATATACCTCCGCATGATGTTCGGACATGCCTTTGTGCCTTTGATGATTGGGCTTGCAGTTGCCATGGGATACGACAGGGTTGTGGGTATCTCGATATCCCTCCTTGGCGCTGCTTAATAGGCGTAGGAATGTTTTTTGTGCAGACTTTAGTTGACTTCCTTATCTGCTCAGGGAGCGGGCAAGCAGTGGCTACGATGCCTATAATGGTTCCACTGGCTGATGTGGTTGGTATCACAAGACAAGTTGCAGTACTTGCATTCCAGTTCGGTGATGGAATAACTAACATCATCTATCCAACGTGTGGAGTCGTTATTAACGGACATTATGATGTAGTTCCCGCAGGTGAAGGCTGGCAGTTTGGCCCGTTCTCAGAGAAAATCATAGACGGGAAGTTATACGGCAGGGGAGCAAGCGATATGAAGGGAGGCATTGCGAGCATTATTGGTACGTTGAGGATTCTCAGCGAGTTTGAAGACAGCTTGGATGTTGGAGTTAATGCGTCGTTAGTTCCAGATGAGGAAATATCTCTTGAAGGAAAACCTTGTTACGGCGGATTATGCAATAATTACCGAACCAACATCGCTGAAAAGCATAGACATCGGATGTAAAGGTGGCTTATGGTTACAGGTGAAAGTTAAAGACAGAGCGGCCCATGCATTAGACTCTGACTTGGAGAAAACGCATTCGAGAAGGGAATACTGCTTGCTAGCCCAGTCTCTTTAATGAATTTTATTCTCTATTTCTGAAAACCAAAAGTTAAAAGCAATAGAGCTAGGGGATTATGGAGCTAATCAAAGTCCCATATCGTTCTTCCTTTGTAGAACATCATAACATAACCGCAGTTTTCACATATCACTATCTTTACCTTATGTGCCGTAAAACCCCACTTGCTGTCCAGCTTTCCTTCTTCAACCTTAAAGCTTGTTCCCCCACAGAGGGGACATTTTAAGTGCTGTCTTTCCATAACATCACCCAATGTGGTTCTACTTCATTGTATAAAAGTCCTTCTATTCTTTGTAAGAATTCAAAAGCTTTTCTATGCCCTTTTTGTGTCCAAGACCCACCACTGCTACTACTTTTGGCTTTTTGACTCCTCTCCTCTTGAGCTCGTCAACAATTGCCTTCAGGTTCTTTGCCATTATCTCGTTTCTTTCCTCCACGAGAACCCTAAAAATGTAGGGATAGCGGATTCTAAAGCGATGCATCATCACCTTATAGCTCTCCATTATATCCTCTTGGCTTTCTGCTCCGGGTGCAATTGGGAGAAAAACAAGAGAACTCTCGAGCAGGAGGAGTATCTTCTCTCTCAAAGGTGCTCTGAGAAGCTTTCCCATAATACTTTGGATGTCTTCGTCGATTAAATACAGTGGAACTCCGAGGAGATATGCCGTCTGAATTGCCTCTATCATTTCTCCTCCGGGCTTCATGCCGAATTCTTCTCCAATCTTTTCCTCAACTTTCATGAGGATGTATCCCAAAATGGCTTTCTTTCCGAGCTTTACCGCTTCTTGAAATGTCAGCCGCTTTGGAGATTGAAGGGCATAAAACCTTTGCCTATCAAGTTCTATAGCAATTGCATCGGGCTTTTCTCTTAGTATAAATTCCCTAACATCCCTTCTGCTTTTTGGAGAAACATGCATCGTCCCTATTATCTTAACGTAGCGAAGATAGCTCATACTCTTCACCGACCCTAAGAACATCGAAGTCTTTGGGTATTATAAATCTAAGCCCGCAGAGTTTTTTCGCTCCTTCCTTGTATTCCTCGTACGTGTATCTGGGGGCTCTGTGAAAGAGAGCAAGGAGTTTGGCTTTTGCTTTTTCTGCGGTTTTGCAGGCCTCCGAAACCGTTGAGTGATAACTTTCTCCCCTATCCTCTTCGCTGAGGTAGGTTGCCTCGTGAATTAAAACATCCGCCTTTTCAGAAAAGAGCTTCACTCTCTCGCAGGGCTCGGTATCGCCGGTATAAACAACTTTCACCCCTCTCTTGGGACTTCCAGTCACATCTTCAAGGTGGATAACCTTCCCCTCGATTTCGACCTTTCCTTTTGTCTCAAGCTCTTTCATCCAGGGGTCGGGCTTTAGGCCGAGCTCTCTGATTTTATCGAGGTCGAAGCTTCCTCTTTTGTTTTTCTCCTTGAAAACGTAGCCCAGTGCTGGAACACCATGCTCGACTTTGAAGCTCCATATCTCGTAGTTTTCAAACTTCAGCCTCGCTTCCCCGAGCTCGTGAATGTGTATGTCAAAGCTTGGCCTGAAAAATCCACTTTTCAGGTAGTTTTGAACGAACTCAAAGGTATACTTCGGTCCATAAATGTGAAGGGGCTTTTCCCTGTTCCAGAGAGTCATTGTTTGAATAAGGCTCATCAGACCGAGATAGTGATCGCCATGAAAATGGGTTATGAAAATTTTCTCAATCTTCATGGGGCTTAGTTTGGCTATGTTCAGTTGCCTTAGAGTGCCTTCGCCAACGTCCCAGAGGATAATCTCCCCGTTGTATCTCAACGCTATAGAGGGCACGTTTCTTTCTTTATTGGGCATTATGCCACCAGTGCCGAGGAAAATAACTTCAAGCATGATTTGTGATTGGCGGAAGAGTTTAAAAGGTATTCTCATAATGCTTGCTTCCTTTTCTCACGTATCCACAATGCTATGGCAAGTACCAGTGCCAATGTTGAAATCCCGAGGGCAATATCTGCTTTTCTTTCACTCGGTAGCACCACATAGTAGTCGGGATTTCTGTATAGGGATGCATCAAGACTTATCAGGGAAATATTATTTCCAAAATACAAGAACCCAACTGGGGAGTTTACCATCTCGCTGAAGGTAGCTCCATCAACCTTAATCTGCAGGAATCTCCTTCCATCGGGGACTCTAATCAAGGATACCTTTAAATTGTGTATTTTCTTCATTGGGAGCAGGGAGCAATGCTTCTTTTTGCCATAATATAGTGTGTATAGCTCGGCACAGACTTCATTACGTTTTATTGATATTCTTGATGCCTTCTCGTTGCCAAAGTCGAAAACTAACACTTCTCCTTCACCTTTTACTTCAAACCATGCCTCAATATCTCCTCCGTCCCACAACATAGCGCCAAGAGGATAATCAAGATATGTGTAACCCCGTTCGTCTTTAATCAAGAGATCTCCGTTAATTTGCTCCCTTTCTCGAGCATAATAAGCGGTTGCACTTACTCCAGTTCCGGGTGGGATGTTTAAAGTTAGCGCTACCTCCCCATTTATGTCTCCACCCGGTACCCATGCCCAGCCCTCCTTTACTGGCACTGTGAAGTTTTTTGTCCCATTCTCCCATTCTAATATTCCCGAAACCTCCTTTCCTTTGTAGTTGTAGAGCTTTACCTCGATTCCTAAAAGCGTCCCTGAGGCATTGAACCTTAGTTTCGAGGAAGAGTTTTTGGATGCGGTGCCCTTCCATCGCAGCTCAATCACATTTCCGACCTTAGCGCTGAGGTCTCTAAGCCTATAGGGGTCAAGTACCGCATTAATTCTATAACCTGCAGGCATTACCTCACAGGAAAAGTTTGGAGAGAGATAAACAATGAACCTATCATAAAGCTTTAGTGGGACTGTTATGTACAGAGTTCCCCCAATCCACTCGATTTTTGCAGACCCCTCTTTTACAACCTCTCCATACCGGTAAACTCTATAGCTCGCCGAGACATTGCAACTTTCATTGGACAAGAAGATGAAATCAACCCATTCGGCTCTGTACTCCGGTGGTACCTCCGCGTGGAGGGGATTTGTGAATTCTCCTTCAATAACTTTCAAACGCTCAATTCCCTCAACCTGAGCAGGATAAAAGAGCAGGAGGATAAAAATCAAGCTTAGGAATTTCTTCATCTTCAATCCCTCACCGGAGAGTTGAATTTTGCATTGGGCGATAGGGTTTTAATCCTCATAAGTCTTCTGCAAAACCTTGGACGGTTCTGACAAAACAAAATGGGAACATGCGTAAAGTTAAAAGGTTCCATGGCGTAATTTCCTTGAGGTGTATTAATATGGAGGAACTACTTAAGGCAATTCAGGAGAAAGACTGTAAAAAGCTAGCAAGCTTGCTTTATTACAAAATTGACGAGCTGAGTGAAGAAGACCTGCGAGAGGTTCTTGAAAAGGTTGAAAAGCTCGCCCTGGAGTGCAAAGACTACGAGCTGTATAAGCTTGTTGTATATTACTTCTTGGAGTTCTTGGGTGTCGATAAGGTTGAGGAGTTCGAAAAGCTTGCTGAAGAGGAAGACAGCTTTGAGGCCAAATACCACCTTGCAGACCTTTATTACCTTCTGGGTGAATTAGAGAAATCACTTGACCTCTACAGAGGGCTGCTCGAAGAGGAAACCGAGAAAGGTAACTTGGAAAATATCGCTAGGATTTACTACAACATGGGACTTATCCATGAAGAGCTGTTAGAGTATGAAAAAGCATTAGAGCTAATGGACAAGGCAGAAAAAGCCCTGGAGGAGCTTGGAAAAGAAGAGGACGTTAAGCAAATAAGGATTTACAAAGCTTACATAACCTTTGAGATGGGAGAGACAGCAAAGGCGAAGGCTGAACTTGCCGAGCTTCTTTCACAAAACCTAGACGACAGGTTAAAATCTCAGATACACCTTGTCTTTGAGGAGATATTTGAAGATGAGGATAACTACGAAGCGGCCCTGCATGAATGCCTCTATGCAATGCTCTGTGGAAGGGGTAGCGAGTACTTTGACGTTGCATTTGATGCCCTGATTGATGTAGTGTGGCAGATGATGCTGGAAGACAGGTTTGAGGAGATTTACAACAACATAGACATGTTTGCCAGAGCATTCCCGGAAATGAAGGAGTTCTTTGAAGGAGTGAAAGCCGTTGCTCTATACAAGGACGGCAAGATCGGAAGGGAGGAGGTTAGTGAGTACATAACCAAAATAAAAGATAGGAGACTTTTGGATCTTCTGGAATTCCTAAGCGAGGCGGAGCTTTAATTTTTCATCTTTTTTGGTGATTTTATGAAGGTAAGGCTAGCAACACTTGACGACTGCGAAGGCATAGTTAAGCTTCACTGTTCCGGAGTTGAAAGGTGGATAAAGAAGAGTGAAGGGAGAGATGTTCCTTATGAAGAGCTTAGCATAGAGGAACGTTATCTCCACGGCGGCCCCTGGATGAGCATCGAAACCTGTGCAATACACATGAACAACCTCCTTTTAGAGGGGCAGTTTCCTATAGTTGCGGAGGAAAACGGGGAGATAATAGGAAACGGCGAAGTCCTGATCAGTGAAGAGCCCATAGAGAGCAAAATTAGAAAAATTGCCCACATAGACGTACTTGAGGTGCATAAAAACTTCAGGGGGAAAGGCGTTGGCAGAGCTATCGTTGGATTTGTCAAAGAGTTGGCCCGTGAGAAAGGCTGTGAGCTGGTTACGGTAACCCCGGAAAAATCGGCAATCGGCTTCTACGAAAAGCTCGGCATAAGAGATGTCCTTTACAGTGCGGGCTTTGTGGAATTTGACTTGAGCTCTTTTCCCGGTAGTGAGACAAAGCCGGAGGTGTTTGAATTCTCATGGGGAGATGTTAGGGGTCTAGAAATGGTCGCGGGAAAGTTTCAAAGCTCCTACCACCACTGGTTCGTGGCTTTCAGAGATAAAATAGCCGGGATAGATGATAGGGTTTATTTTGAAAGTGGAAAGCTGGGGAAATCTTATTATGTTCTCGAGGAGGCCTATTACGATAGCTCTGTTGTTACAGGCTACTTGTGGGGAAGAAAGGAAGACATTTCTCTTCTGCTTGCCAGAGCAAAGGAGCTTGGCTTCAAAAAGCTCCGCACGATAATTGAAAAAGAACTTGTGGAGAAGTTTAAGCCGAGAGTGCTTGACAGCGTTATTATACTCTCGAAAAGCCTTTAATCTTTTTTAAATCTCTTTTGGTGTTTATGTTAAAGAAGCTCTCACGCCATTCTTCGGGGAGGGATTCTATCTCTATGTAGCAGGGATTGCAGAGCCTTATTGCTTCATTGAGCATGTACCTTCCTCTGGCTATCTGCTTCTCCAGTATCCCCAAGAAGGTTTTCGAATATGCCGCATGGAGGGGCTCGAGATAGCCGTTTTTCCATTTTGGGACGCAGACTGAGGGTTTGAGCTTGCAGAACTTCGCCATGATGTAGTCAACGAATTCGGGCTTTATAGCGGGCATGTCTCCGGCTATTACAAAAACATCACCCAGCTCCCTTAGAGCGGTGTAGAGCCCTCCAATTGGGCCTATCTCAAGTTCGTCAACGATGACCTCGAAGCCAAGCCCTTCAAAGACCTCTTTTTTCTCTCTTGAAGCTACTATCACTGCTTCGTCTATTCTCTCTGCTTTAAGAACGTTTTCTATGGCGTGGAGTATCAAAGGCTTTCCACTAACCCTGTAAAGCAACTTCTCCTCTCCAAAACGCTTTGCTTTTCCTCCGGCGAGCACAGCGGCAATCATCTTGGATTCCTTGTGAGGGGTAAGGGCTGAGGTATATTAAGTTTTTTGCATCTTTGTGTCAATTTCTTGTCTTTAGCTT
>LGET01000016.1 GCA_001507935.1 Thermococcales archaeon 44_46 | reverse complement strand
CCCTCAAGAACCATCTTTGCAAGGTCTCCAGCGGCGTTTGAGATGTCCTCTATTGAATTTGCCATCTGCAGGACGGAGGTTATCTGCTCGGCCTCTCTTGGGTTCCTAGCCGCTAAAACTGCATGCGTTATGAGGTGGTAATTAAGAAGATCCATTCTCTCCTCGAGATCGAGCACTTCCTCGGCTATCTCTTTATCTCCAAAGAGTATTGCCGTGTAAGCGAGGTCAACCATGAGTTCAACGATGTTCTTCATCTCTATGAAAATCTCCTTAACACTCTTGGGCTGATACTCAAACTCCTCAAATTCTTCCATCCCTTTGTCCTCCCGTTTTTATCTCACATACCATTTTCTTTTAAGGTTTTCTTAACCTAAACAATCAAATGAGCAACACCCACAGTGAAGAGTGTCGAAAATATGTCCGCCAAAGTTGTTATAGTCGGAACTGTAGCATTATCGGGATCCAATCCAACTCTGTCAAACAATATCGCAAGGAAATACGCAATGAACATGACAAAGAATAACAACATTGGGTAAAGCAATATAAAAGGGATTACTAGTCCAACAGTTTTACCCAGAGCTATCCTAACAATCACTACTGAGGTTAGATTTGCCAAAAGCCCAAGCAAAGCCCCAATTATCGTGTAAACTGCAACCTCCAAAAAAATTAACCTGTTGAAAATGCTCTCTATTTCTCCCAGATGTATTCTAGTGGAGGTCTTCATTCCTATTATAGAGCCAAGGTTCCCAGTAGTGTCAAGAACCGCCGGATACATTACGCTGAATATTACTGAGGCATAGATTAGCTCGCTGTAACTTTCAAGAATTGACCCGGAGATACTTGAGAGCAAAGCCAATATTCCAACAACTCCCAAAACCTCTGTAAAGATTCGCCTTTCTCTTTTTCTAATCTTGGAAAACTTCCTCAGCATCAACATAAAGACAAGCGATAGAACAAAGAGTGAATAAAAGATACCAGTTTTTGCTTCATATAAGAGTATAAATCCCACTAAGAAGGGAACGGTAACAAGATCAGCGACAGAAGTTACTATTGGACCAGCGACTGCATCTGGATCGATACCCCTCCTGAACGGAATTATTGTGGTAAATGCTGCCGAATATCCAAGGATAACCCCAGCGAATATCGTAGAGGCCACAACTACTAGGAGAACTATAATCGCCATGTTCACATCTCTAATCTTCACAACACCCACAAACCAGAGTATTGTCACGGGGAGAAGGGAAAGGAGGAGAGAGATAAAGATGTTCCTCGTAACGTTTTCATCCCTTAAACTGGGGCTCATCTCACCGAGATGCAACATCGTTGTGAATCGGGAGACAAGAGACCCATATATATTACCCCTAAGACCCATCAAACCAGGAAGAATCACAAGAACTACCGGATATTCGTTCATTATCTTCTCAAAAAACCTGCCCAGAACTGCCCCGGCGAAGAAATCCAGCAGCAGGCACAAAAAGAGCGCTGGTAATGAAACTGTTAATCCTTCTTTCAATAACTCCTTTAGATTTGTTGAAGTGCCTACTCGAACTACTACCATTGTTACCATCCTCCATGCTTCATCCCCCTGAATTCTTCTGGTTCTCCTCAGATAGCGAATCTCCGAAAAGTTATATAAAAAGATTTTGGTGGCCCCAGCTAAAGAAAAAAGAATGGAGATAGGGTTCCTTGCATATGCTAACTCTTTTCTAACTGGAATGGAGATATGTAGTCCCCATACTTCTCCTTAGCCTTAAGAAGTCTTTCTCTTTCCTTCTCCAAGACCTTAAAGAGCTCTTCCGGGATATTACCAACATCCCCATAAATCTTCTCAATCCTCTCTATCTTGGCAAGGAACTCTGGAACCCTTATGGTGAACTGCTTTTCGTAGTCCTCCCTGCTGTAATCTTTGTTAAGAACTTCCTTAAAGAGCCTCTTCAGGTCTTCATATTTTGGAATGTACCCAACGGGAGTCTCTATTGCATCAACATCCCCGTGAACCCTCAGCTCCATCCACTTGAGCCACACGGCTTTGTCGAGCTTGTGGTTCAGCCAGTTGCCGTCTTTATCCCTCAGGAAGTAGTTAACGGCAAATATCTTTGGCTTTATTCTCAGCTTCTTCTCAAATTCAAGGTAGTTTCTGAGGTAGTCTCCAATGTGAACGCTGAGGAAATCTAAAATCGCCATTGGGTTGAATGCCCTTACCCCTTCCTTTCCAAGAGTAGCTGCAGTTGTTTCGCTTTCCAGTGCTGCACCCATGGTAACTACTCCGTGTGCCCAGTCAAAGGCCTCTCTCACAGGAGGCCAAGTATCTGCATCTCTGCCACCGAATATCATTCCCCCAATCCTAACCCCGCATGGAGCTTCAAGGGCTTCCAGATCAGCGTTTGGGAAAGCTTCAAGGCTAACGGTAAAGCGAGCGTTTTTGTGGCTCGGCGGGATTTCGTTACCCTCAGCATCTTTCTTCCCTTTCCACCATTTTCCGCTGTGGTTTTCTCCCTCTTCTGGAATTGGGATCCCCATGTCATTCCAGTAGGGCTTCCCGTCTTTAACGAGCACGTTTGAGAATATTATCTCATTCGGCGAATGTAGCACTTCCCAAATTATCGGGTCATCCTCTTGGTTGACTCCCTGAATTATTCCAAAAACTCCCTTCTCGACGTTGGCCCCTCTGGCTTCTCCCTTCATGTCAACGATGAACGTCAAGTCATCCCCTACTATGTTCTCCCACGAAATCATTGCTGTTGAGGTTTTACCGCACATTGAGGGATAGGCTCCGGTGAAGTAAGTCTTTCTACCATTGGGACCGTTCACGCGCATAAGAAACATGTGCTCGCTCAACCAGCCCTCTTGAACGGCTCTTCTAATTGTAAGCCTAAAAGCAAGCTTTTTGAGCCCTATTGTATTGCCACCGTACTGGGTGTTTGCCGAATAAACGGTCTCCCCTTCAAGGTCAATGTAAATCCTCCTCTTGTCTATGTTCTTGCTGGTCTTCCTTTCGTCAAGTTCTCCAGCAGAGTGTACAAATTTCAAAAACTTTGCTTCTCTTCCCAGGCGCTTAAACTCCTCGTAACCCTTTCTGTAGAGGATAAACTCACTGTGAGCAACATAGGCCGAATCCGTAAGCTGAACAGCAGGGATTGTGAAAATAGAGTTCTTGGGTCCGAGAACAAAGAAGCATACAAAAAGCTCTTTACCCTTTGCAATATCCTTCATGATTTCGTGAATCTCCTTAAGCCCTTCTTCCCTGTCCATAGTATTTACGAACGGAATCTCCACACCCTTAGGAACCAAGATTTTAGTCCTGGCCTTGTCCCGAGCTTGATCATAATAGCCATCGTAGTGGACAGTGTGTCCGTCCATTGCGAGGGGTTTCTCCTCCCCGTATTCAATGGCCTTTCTTCTTACATACTCTTCATCTTCCTTTGAATCGGTGCAAACAAAAACCTTTGCGGGATTCAAAAGATCGATATATTTTGCCAGAAATTCATGAAGTTCAGGGTTGTCGATTGCCTTAATTTTCTCAAACTGTTCTGGGTCAAGCCTATTTTTAAGGTATTCCAGAGGTCCCATTTACATCACCGTAAAACATTGCTCAACGATGGATTAAAAAGCTTTTCAACGAACACCATAAATTATATTAACTGAAAAATTCCTAAACACTATGGTGGCAACTATATGCAAGCGGTGATTCTAGCGGGCGGAAAAGGCACAAGATTGCTTCCTCTAACAGTCTACCGCCCCAAGCCAATGATTCCATTTTTCAACAAACCCATGATGGAGTACATGGTCAACGCCCTAGTAAACGCGGGAGTAGAGGAAATATTTGTATTAGTCGGGTACCTCAAAGAGAGGATTATGGAGTACTTTGGAGACGGAAGTGAGTTTGGTGTTCAAATACACTACTCAAATGGGGACAACATAAAGCTCGGAACCGCAGGAGCTACAAAAAAAGTCGTTGATAAAATAGAAGACACATTTATAGTTGCTTCAAGTGATGTTCTCACTAATTTGGATATCAGAGCCCTCTACGAGTACCACAAGAAAAAGAACGCCCTCGCCACAATAGCCCTCTCGGAGGTCGAAGATCCCACCCAGTACGGAATATCGATCGTGGATCCAGAGAACAGGATAATAAAGTTCAAAGAAAAGCCAAAGCCAGAAGAGGCTTTTAGCAACCTTGTAAATGCTGGCATCTATGTTTTCGAGCCGGAGGTATTTGATTTAGTTCCAAAGGGCGAGAACTTTGATTTCTCACTCAATCTGTTTCCCAAAATGCTCGAAGAGAAGCTGCCTCTCTACGGTTTTCCGTTTAAAGAATACTGGAACGACATAGGGAGGCCATCAAGCTACCTTCAAGCAACTGCGGATGTGTTCTTAGGGAGGCTGAAGCTCCCACAAATAAAAACTGAATCCCTAAAAGGAAACCTGGAACACGGGGGCTCTCTTTACAGCGGTAAGAGATGTCAAATCAGAAACCCGCGTATAAGAGGATTTGCCGTCTTGGGCGATAACGTTAAAATAGAGCGGTCCGTAATATTCTCCAATGTGACCATTGAGGAAGGAGCAGAGATACACGAGGCGATAATTGGGGAAAACGTTTACATTGGAAAAGGTGTTGTTATTGAAAGTGGTAGCGTTATTGGAGATAACTCCGTGATTGAAGATTTCACAAAAATTGGGGCAAATGTGAAAGTCTGGACTGAGTCAAGAATTGGAAAAGAAAGTATAATACTTCCAGATTGAGGTGATGATTATGGAGATTTACAAATCCGAGGAATTCAACCCAGAAGAACTTGCTCTGCTCGGTAGGGCAATAGGAACCGTAGGACAGGGGACAATAATAGTGGGGAGAGACGGAAGAGCTATCTCAAGGTATGGAAAGAGGGCACTCGTAGTGGGGATTGTAAGTACCGGAGCAGCAACTATGGACGTCAGGCTTATCCCGCTAATAGCCCTCAAAGATTTTGCCCATAAGAAAGGCCTTCCTCTGGTGTATGTTTACTACCACAACGGGATAAGGGTAGAAGTTAGCGGTCTTGATCCAGATGAAATAAAGGCTATAATGGAGAGCAGGAAGTTTATAGAAGCAAATCCCAATGATATAGGAGCAACGATTTACTATCCTAACGCTCTAGATGACTTTTTGCATGACATTTTCAGACACTATAATTTTGAGATAGAGGGAACTGCACTGGTAGATTGCATGAATACTCCCGCAGTACTCTTCTTCCCCAGGCTAAATGAGCACTTTGGGTTTGAGGTGGAGCTTCTCAATGACATGATGACCAGCTACCTGCCACCAAAACCAAAAGAAGTCTACCTTCAAAAGCTCAAAAAGGGAGAGTATACTTTTGGACTCCGTTTCAAGCCGAATGGATACGTAGAGTTCCACAAAGGGGAAGAGGAAAAAGAGTTTGGAAGCATGTGGAAGCTCCTAGACCACATGAAGAAAACTCTCCTCTGATTTCACCAAAAAGATATACAAAAGGCAAAAGCCATAAACAAAAACCAAGCGAGATGCAACTCTGGAGGTGTATTTATGAGCATATTCATTGTCTTAGAGGGAATTGATGGAGCGGGAAAGTCAACCCAGGCAAAATTGCTTGCAGAGTGGTTTGAAGAGAGAGGATACGAAGTTGTTCTAACCAAAGAGCCAACAGATACTGCTTTTGGGAAACTGATAAGGAGGCTTGTACTTACAGGAGGAAAAGAGGGAATAATAGACGGTGCACGAATAAGCAAAGAAGCTGAGGCATTACTCTTTGCTGCAGATAGAGCAGAGCACGTTAAAAAACTCATAGAGCCCTCCTTAAAGGCTGGAAAGGTAGTTATATCGGATAGGTATTTCTACTCATCCCTAGCCTACCAGTGGGCAAGGGGCCTTGATTTGGAATGGCTTATCAACTTAAATGCATTTGCTCCAAGAGCAGACCTTGTAATCCTCCTTGATTTGCCTGTTAAGGAGAGCATAAAACGCATAAACGGTAGAAGTATCAAATCGGAGTTTGATAAGATTGTTGAGCTCCAAAAAAAGGTAAGGGAAAACTATCTGAAGCTTGCCGAGAGGTTCGATGAGATAAGAATTGTAAACGCCCTAGCCCCTGTTGAGGACATCCACAAAGATATTGTGGCTTTAGTCGAGCATGAACTCCTCGAAAAAAGAGAATAAAACGGTCAGATAGTGCCGATATCATCACTGCTCAGACCGGTAAACGCACATCATCCCAAACTTTTTAACTCCCTATTCTTTAAAAAGTGTTAGCCGATGATGAGCGTTAGCCACTCTGATGATGATGACAAGAGGGTTAGCTGAGGTATCTGTCCGTCATAAGGTTTTATGAGCAAATATGAACAAACCTCCGCCCATTCAAATTAATTCTCACGACAGGTTTGGCTTTGCCTTGTGGAGGCATATTACTCCAAGTGATAATGCACTCGTGCTGTTTTATGCTCATCAAAGACCAATTTGTGCTTTTTTATGGTCAAGATTGCCTAACTGCACTTTCTCGGCAAAGCTTATATAGACTTTTACCGATACGAAACTCGGTGATTGTAAAAATGCTTGATTATTTCTTCACCCCAAAAAGCGTTGCCGTATTGGGAGCATCCAATGACCCACTGAAACTCGGCTATGAGGTCTTCAAGAACCTCAAGGAATACGGAGGAAAGGTTTACCCAGTGAACATAAAAGAAGAAGTAGTCCAGGGAGTCAAAGCATACAAGAACGTCAAGGAAATCCCCGACGATGTGGATTTAGCCGTCATAGTGGTGCCCAAAAAATTCGTCAAGCAGTCAATCATTGACTGCGGAGAAAAAGGCGTGAAAGGTGCCGTAGTAATAACAGCAGGATTCGGTGAAACCGGCGAAGAAGGGAAGAAAGAGGAGAGAGAACTTGTCGAAATAGCACACAAATATGGAATGAGGATCATCGGACCAAACTGTGTTGGTATAATGGACACACACAGCAACCTGAACGCAACGTTTATAATGAAGGCCAAGAAGGGCAGTGTCGCTTTCATATCCCAAAGCGGTGCCCTCGGTGCAGGAATAGTTTACAAGACCATCAAAGAAGACATAGGCTTTTCTAAGTTCATAAGCGTTGGAAACATGAGCGATGTGGACTTTGCAGACCTGATGGAGTACCTCGCTGATGACGAAAACAGCAAGGCAATTGCCCTTTACATAGAGGGCATAAAAGATGGAAAGAGATTCATGGAAATTGCTAAGAAAGCCAGCAAGAAGAAGCCAATAATAGCCCTAAAAGCTGGAAAAAGCGAAAGCGGTGCAAGAGCCGCTTCATCCCACACGGGTTCTTTAGCTGGAAGCTATGCCATCTATGAAGCCGCATTTAAGCAGAGCGGAATTCTGGTTGCAAACACTATAGACGAGATGCTGAGCATGGCAAGGGCCTTCACCCAGCCACTGCCAAAAGGAAAGAGAGTCGCAATAATGACCAACGCAGGTGGCCCGGGGGTTCTAACGGCTGACGAGATAGACAAGAGAGGACTAAAGCTGGCCAACCTAAAAGAGGAAACCATGGAGAAGCTCCGCTCATTCTTACCGCCAATGGCAGCAGTTAAAAACCCTGTTGACATGATTGCCTCAGCGAGGGGAGAAGAGTACTACAAGACCGCAAAGCTCCTTCTTGAAGATGATAACGTTGACATGCTCATAGCAATATGTGTCGTGCCGACTTTTGCAGGGATGACTCCAACAGAGCACGCTGAAGGAGTTATAAGAGCGGTAAAAGAGGTCAACAACGGAAAACCGGTTTTGGCATTGTTCATGGCAGGTTACGTTAGCGAGAAGGCCAAAGAGCTTCTTGAAAAAGAGGGAATCCCAGCCTATGAAAGGCCCGAAGACGTTGGAGTAGCTGCTTATGCTTTAGCTGAATTCGCTAAGGCAAAAGGTGTTATTAAAGAATGAGGTGGTGTATATGGCTAAAGTTAGTGATATCGTCCTATGGGACAAACCTGGAGAAAAAGTTCTGCTTTTAGGAAACCAGGCAATAGCTAGAGGAGCTTTAGAAGCAAATATTGCGGTCTATGCCGCCTATCCCGGAACCCCAAGCTCTGAACTTACCGATACAATGGCTGCCGTAGCAGAGAAGGCAGGCGTTTACATGGAGTACTCCACAAACGAAAAGGTAGCCTTTGAGACCGCTCTAGCAGCAGCCTGGAGCGGACTCAGAGCAATGACCGCAATGAAGCATGTTGGTTTAAACGTGGCTGCAGATACATTTCTAAGTGCCGTCGGTATGGGTGTCGAAGGCGGGTTCGTCATAATGGTGGCAGACGACCCAAGCATGTGGTCTTCTCAGAACGAGCAGGATACGAGGGTTTACGCCAAGTTTGCAAACGTTCCTGTTCTTGAGCCAGCCGATCCTCACGAGGCAAAGGAGATGACAAAGTACGCCTTTGAGCTTAGTGAGAAGTTCAAGCACTTTGTAATCTTAAGGACAACAACAAGGACATCACACGCAAGGGGAGACGTAGTCTTAGGAGAACTTCCAGAGGAGATAAAACAAGGAAAGAGGAAGTTTGGAAAATTCAAGAAAGACCCAAGCAGATTTGTTGACGTTCCAGCCAACGCAAGAAACTTCCACCCGATAATCCTTGAGAAAATTGAGAAAATTAGGGAAGAGCTCAACAACTGCCCATTCAACTGGATAGAGGGCAAAGAAGACGCCAAGGTAGGTATAATCGCTCCAGGCTTGAGCTACGCCTATGTGAAAGAAGCCCTCGCCTGGCTTGGCGTTGATAACGTCAAGATCCTCAAACTCGGAACACCATTCCCGGTTCCCTACGGGCTATTAGAGAAGTTCTTGGAAGGGCTTGAGAAGGTTCTCATCGTAGAGGAGCTCGAGCCAGTCGTTGAGGAGCAGGTAAAAACATGGGCCTATGACAAAGGAATTACAATTCCAATCCACGGCAAAGACCTCGTGCCAAGGATTTATGAGATGACAACGAGGAGAGCAGTAACTGCCATAGCGAAGTTCCTTGGAGTTGAAACGCCAATAAACTTTGAAGAGCTCGACGCAAAGTACGAGAAAGTTAAGCCCCTCCTACCGCCAAGACCTCCCTCACTGTGCCCAGCCTGCCCGCACAGAAACAGCTTCTACGCAATAAAGAAGGCAACAAAGGGCAAGGCAATCTACCCCAGCGACATAGGGTGCTACACTTTAGGACTGCTCCCACCGCTTCAAGCGGTTGATACCACTGTTGCCATGGGAGCTTCAATTGGAATTGCCCACGGATTGAGCATAGCCCAGAACGGAAGCCTCAGCGAAGAGCAGAAGAGCCCAGAGAAGCAAGTGATAGTTGCCACAATCGGTGATTCAACGTTCTACCACACTGGACTCCCCGCTCTGGCAAACGCAATCTACAACCGCTCGAACGTGCTGGTAGTCGTTCTTGATAACCTCGTTACCGCTATGACCGGTGACCAGCCCAACCCAAGCACCGGAGAAACACCACACGGCATGGGTAAGAGAATCCCGATAGAAGAGGTTGCAAAAGCCATGGGTGCAGACTTTGTGGCTGTTGTTGACCCCTATGACATAAAAACAACATACGAGACCATGAAGAAAGCCCTAGAAGTTGAGGGTGTTAGCGTTGTGGTGGCAAGACAACCATGTGCTCTCTACAGAATAGGACAGATGAGGAGAAAAGGCGAAAAGTGGCCCATCTACCAAGTCAACGAAGAGAAGTGTACAGGATGTAGGGCATGTATCAACACCTACGGCTGCCCAGCAATTTACTGGGACGAGGAGAAGAAGAAAGCAAGAGTAGAGCCAACAATGTGCTGGGGATGCGGAGGTTGCGCCCAGGTATGTCCATTTGGGGCTTTTGAACCCATAGAGGGGGGATCACAATGAAAGAGTATAACGTAGTCATTACTGGAGTAGGCGGCCAGGGAGTTTTGACCGCGGCAAACATCCTTGGATGGGCCGCCTTAAGGGCTGGATACAAGGTGAGGTTGGGAGAAGTCCACGGGATGAGCCAGAGGTTTGGAAGCGTTATTTCCTACGTGCGCTTTGGAGAGGACGTCTACGGTTCAATGGTGCCAGAAGGTAAAGCCGACGTTATACTTTCCTTCGAACCTGTGGAAGCCCTAAGATACGTTAACTACCTCAAAGAGGGCGGAATGGCAGTAATCAATACAAAGCCAATAGTCCCAGTGCAGGTTTCGATGGGAATGGCTAAGTACCCAAGCCTGGACGAGATAAGGAGAATTTTCGAGGAGGACTTCAAGGCGAAGTGGATTGGCTTTAACGCAGAAGAGCTTGCCGAAAAAGCGGGACACGTGGTTACCACCAACACAGTCCTCATTGGAGCTCTAACACAGGTTCCAGAGTTCCCACTCGATGCAGAGCACGTTAGGGAAGTCATAAAGATAAGTGTTCCACCAAAAGCTGTGGACGTGAACATGAAGGCCTTCGACCTCGGAATACAAGCCGCAAAAGATATTTTAGGGCTTTAAGCCCTCTTTTTACCTGATTCCACCATTTTTTCTGTATAGAAAAGTTAAAGAAAAATTAAAACTCTTCTTCAATGAGGCCGTACTTTTCAAGCTCGTGGAGGAGCTTTCTAACAGCTTCCCACGCATCTTGTTCGCTCTTTGCCCCACTGCACACGATTTTTCCTGAGCTGAAGAGAAGGATAACAGCCTTTGGGTCTTTAACACGATAGATGACACCGGGGAACTGCTCAGGCTCATATTCACAGTTGGGCAGGACAAGAGCAACAGCATCGAGATTAAACTCCATCTTAAGGTCTCCACTAAACACCATATTTTGGATATCTATCTCAGGCTCTCTGGTGAACTTAGTCCCGATCTTTGAGAGCATTTCAACAAGCTTTGAAACCGCAGCCTTTATGTCTTCAACACTCTTTGCACCGGTGACCACGAGCTTGCCGGAGCTGAATACAAGAAGGGCAACTTTTGGTTCATCAAAGCGGCATATTATCCCTGGGAACTCCTCCGGGTTGTATTTTGAGTGCGGACAAATTTCTATCACTTTTTCGAGATCAAGAGGAGCAAAAAGATCCACAGAGGCTACTATATTTTCTATCTTAAGTTCAACATTGCTCATATCAACCAAGGCTTACACCTCCACTGGGTTTAAAAACCCTTTATAAATAAACCCATAGGGGTTTTTAAAGTTTAGTGAGAGGCCATTAAAATGCAAATCTTAACGCTATTAAAAAACTTTAAGTAGTTTGTCTCAATTTATTTTTTGGTGAAAATTATGCTAGTTGAGATGCTCAAAGAGATAACCCAACTTCCCGGTATTTCCGGATATGAAGAGAGAATACGGGAAAAGGCCATAGAATGGATCGAAGACTATGCCGACTATAAGGTCGATGCAATTGGGAACCTCATCGTGGAGCTCGGAGAGGGTGAGGAGAAAGCTATTTTCATGGCACACATGGACGAAATCGGACTTATGATAACCGGGATAACAAACGACGGAAAGCTAAAGTTCAGAAAAATAGGGGGAATAGACGACAGACTGCTTCTGGGGAGGCATGTAAAAGTAATAACCGAAAAGGGGGAGCTGGACGGAGTTATAGGGGTCACTCCCGTTCATCTAAACCTCGAGAGAAAGTTCGACACAATTCCCTGGCACAGCCTCGAAATAGATATCGGCGCAGAGTCAAAGGAAGAGGCCGAGGAAATGGGAGTAAAGGTTCTGGACTTTGCTGTATTTAAAAAGCACTTCAGCATCTTAAACAACAAATATATCGCAACGCGCTCCCTGGATGACAGGTTTGGTGTTATTGCCCTTGTTGAGGCCATAAAAGACCTTGTTGACCACGATCTGGATGGAAAGTACATTTTCGCTTTTACAGTTCAAGAAGAAATAGGACTCAAGGGGGCCAAGTTTTTGGCAAACAAATATGCACCAAAGTACGCCATAGCTGTAGACTCCTTTGCATGCTGCTCTTTCCTTACGGGAGATGTAAGGCTCGGAAAAGGTGCTGTAATAAGGGCCGTTGACAATTCAGCAATCTATACACCCTCCCTTGCAAGGAAGGCTCTCGAAATAGCAAAGAAGAACAACATCCCGGTGCAGATTGGAGTTACTGGTGGAGGAACCGACGCATCAGCTTTTGAGTTCAAGAGCCAAACCCTAGCTTTAAGCGCCCCCATAAGATACCTCCACAGTGAAACGGAGATGCTCCACTTGGATGACCTCAAAGCTCTGATAAAACTAATAGAAGCCCTTGTGTTTGAACTTGAGTAGCGGAGGTGGTAATTTGCTTAAATACCTAGGGTATTTTGGTGTTGGGATTTTTATAGGCATACTAGCAGCCCTCTTCGGCTTAGGGGGAGGGTTTTTGATTGTACCCACTCTAAACCTTCTGGGGGTTGAAATTCACCACGCGATTGGGACTTCAAGCGCTGCGGTTGTTTTCACTTCTCTAAGCTCCGCCATAGCGTACCACAGGCAGAGGAGAATACACTACAAAGCGGGCCTTCTCCTAGCAAGCACTGCCGTGATAGGAGCTTATATAGGAGCATGGATGACGAGCTTTATAAGCGCAAGCCAGTTAAAGGTCATCTTTGGTGCAGTCCTATTCCTCGTGGCAATAAGACTTTACCGCAAAAAGAGCAAAGAGCCACACGAAGTAGATTTGAGCCAGATAAAGCTCGATTACAAAGTAGTACCTCTCGGCGGGTTCATAGCCGGAATAGCCAGCGGTCTGCTTGGTATAGGTGGCGGAGCGATAAACGTTCCGTTCCTAACTTATATGGGATTACCAATACACTATGCAGTGGCAACTTCGAGCTTTGCCATAGTTTTCACAGCAACAAGCGGGGCTTTGAAGCACTACATGCTGGGAAACGTTGAAGTGGAATGGTTGCTCCTCCTTGTTCCGGGACTAATAGTTGGAGCCCAGTTGGGAGCAAGAATAGCAAAAAGAACCAAAGCGAGCAACCTGACAAAGGCTTTCGCTGTTGTGATGGCGTTCCTAGCCATTAGGATGATCCTCAAAGGACTTGGCTACCCAATCCCCTGAGCTTTTGTTATTATCTTTTTGGGAAAAGAGATTTAAAGTGGTTTTTTCGAACTTTTTTCATGATTAATTATTTCCTCTATTTCATCCTTGGGGCTGCAATAGGAGCAATAGCAGGGCTTTTTGGGGTAGGTGGAGGTTTCCTTATAGTCCCGGCACTTACTCTTACAGGATTACCTATTCACACTGCAATCGGAACAAGCCTCGCATGCATAGCAATTAGCTCTTTTGCCTCCGCTTATACTCACATTAAAAATGGAAAAGCCCTTTTTAAAGTGGTGGCAGCTAAAGAAATATTTTCAATACCTGCTGCATTAATAGGAGCCCACATGACGGCATCTTTACCGGAATCTTTCCTACGAAGGGCATTCTCAATACTGCTGTTTTATCTGGCATACAAAATGGCCACAACTCCCTCAAAACCACATTACGATGAAAACCTCAGAATAAACTACAGGAATATCCCCATAGTAGGAGTGCTTTCGGGATTTTTGTCTGGTCTGCTTGGAATAAGCGGAGGGATTCTGAACGTCCCCTTATTCCATGTTCTTGTCGGCATACCGGTTAGATACGCAATCGGAACATCTAGCGTGGCACTCTTTTTCACAGCCCTGGCTGGAACTTATGGACATTTCAAAGCGGGAAATGTGGGCATTGAAACCGCACTTCTCTTGGCTCCGGGATTAATAATAGGGGCGTATCTGGGGGCAAGAAGTGCTCACAACTTACATCCAGAAAGGTTAAAGCGCTGGTTCGCCATTATACTCATTTTGATCGGGGTTAAAATGTTGATTTAGATTAAATTAGCATTGCCCAGAGCTAAAAACAACATCCACTCTTATGGAACAATCAAAGGAAGAAAAGAAAAGGCTCTAACGAACCTTTGCTCCCAATTTCACTTCTTTTTCTGGTGTTAGAAGGGCAACGTTTTCTCCATCATCCGCTGCCAGAAGCATTCCCTGGCTTTCAACGCCTCTAAGCTTCTTTGGTTCTAAGTTTGTGATAACAGCCACATACTTGTTGAGGAGCTCCTCTTTCTTGTAGTATGCCTTTAAGCCAGCTACAAGCTGCCTGACTTCGTCCCCAAGGTCGACCTTAACAACGTAGAGCTTATCAGCGTTCGGGTGGTCTTCGACGCTGATTATCTTTCCAATTCTTATATCAATCTTGGCGAAGTCATCAAACTTAACATAGCTCATGTCTTTCCCTCCTTTTTGTTTTTTCTCCGGTGTTTTTGTTTTAACATTTTCACCATAAATTTTCCTCAAAATTACCTCAGCTTCATCCCCAAGTCTTTCTTTTGCTACCTTAACAACATCTTCCATTTTGTAATACTTATCAAGCAAAATCCTTGCACTCTCCGGATTGCCCCTGCCGATGTAGTTCACTATGTAGGCTATTATATCAGCATCCTCCACTTTTCTAAAGAGTATTTCAGCCCTTCTAACTTTGTGTCCCGGTTTAAGCGGTTCAAACTTCCATTTCTTGACTTCTTCAAGGTTTAAGAGGTGCCATATCCTTTCACTTGCGTCCGGGAGGAACGGTTCAAGGAGGATGCCCA
>LGET01000015.1 GCA_001507935.1 Thermococcales archaeon 44_46 | reverse complement strand
TAACTTACCGAAAAAGTTTCGGCAAATGGGAAAAGCCTGAGAGCCTGTATGACCCCCATACAAAATCTTTCCCTGTAGGTTTACTTCCCCGCGTAAAGCAACTTCTAAACTCAAAAGGATACAGGGTTAGAGTAATTGATGAAAGAAAAATTGAAGGAGTAGAGATAAACGCGACATGGAATGAAGAATACAAGCTGAGAAAGTATCAGGAAAAAGCTGTTAAAAAAGCACTAAAAGCAGGTATGGGCGTCTTAGCGTTGCCCGTGGGGAGTGGAAAAACAATAATAGGGCTGAGAATTATTTATGAACTTAACATATCATCCCTCATTGTTGTGCATACCAAAGAGCTTCTTTATCAATGGGCCGAAAACATAGAAAAGGTTCTTGGAGTTGAGGCTGGGATTATAGGGGACAACAACTGGATAGAAAAGCCCGTAACAGTAGCTATGATACAAACTCTCCTCTCCAGAGGAGTTGATAAGCTCCAGCTTCCATATGCAGTAGTTGTGTTTGATGAATGCCACAGAACGTCCGCTGCAGAAAAGTTTTATGAACTCGGAATAAGCCTTCCACAGAGGTTTAGGTTTGGTCTCTCCGCAACTCCGTGGAGGAGAATTAGGGGAGAGGAGTTGAAGATAGAGGGCGTAATAGGCCCAATAATCTACGAAGTTAAGGCCGAGGATTTGATAAAAGAAAAGTTCCTCGCAAAGCCAAAGTTTAGAATAATTGAATATGAATCATCTATGCCACCGCTGGCGGAGCGCTACAAGGAGCTTTATGAAGAAATAATTATGGAAAACGAAGAGAGAAACAAGGCAATAGTTGAGACCGCATATAAGCTTGCGAAACAAGGCCACCGGGTTCTAATAGACGTCAAGAGAATCGAGCACGGAAAAATCCTTGTAGAAATGCTCAAACAGAGGGGCATAAATGCCGAGTTTTTGAGCTCCAAGAGTCCAAACAGGTGGGAGATTCTTGAAAAATTCAAAAATGGCGAGATTAAGGTTTTGGTATCAACACTTCTGAAGGAGGGCGTAGATATTCCAGAGATCTCAGCGATAATACTGGCCGGCGGAGGAAAGAGCGACATAATGACAATTCAGACGATAGGAAGGGCACTGAGGCCCAAAGGTGGAAGCGGTGCTGTCATAGTTGACGTGAAGGATGAAGACCCCTTGCTCTTCACGCACTTCATAGAGAGGCAAAAAGCCCTGAAGCAGTACTACGGAAAATATTATGATAAGGAGCTTGAGAGGGCTATAAAGAAGTGAACCAGTCCTCAAAAATTCTTGCTGTTATCAGGTGCTGTGTAAACCTTTTGAAGAACTCTTTTTTTGCCTTTTCAACTGCATAAGGGTCTTTTTCAAAAGATATGCTGTCGTACTTGACCTCCCACAGGACAAGGTTTTCTGGGGAAGCAGGAGGAAGCTTTTTATTAACTTTTTCGTTTAGCATTCTCCTCACTTCCTCCCTTGATAAAACACCCAAGCCGCAAAGCCTAAGAGCCGTTACAATCCTTCTCACCATTTCCCAGAGAAAGCTTTCTCCCTCGATTTCAACTGTGATTACATTCCCCTTAGAGAAGATTTCAATCCGGTCTATCTTTCTTATAGGGTCTCTGTTCCCTTCAAGCCGGGCAAAGTTTGAGAAGTCGTGAACACCTACAAACATCTCGGCACAGGATTGCATTTTCTCAAGGTCAAAGCCTTCATCGAAGAGGTAGTATCTGTAGACTTTTCCCTTGCTCCAGAATCTCGGATGAAAATCCTCAGAAACCCGCGCCCTTCCTAGAACCCATACATCATGCAGGTGATGGTTCAGAATTCTCGGATATGTGAGTTCGGGTTTCGAAGTGTTAAACGCGATGACGTTTCCAAAAGCGGAGACTCCTCTATCAGTCCTTGAGGCGCCCTTAAAACCGGCATCTTTCGGATCTTTGATTATTCCAAGCTTAGTTAGCACTCTGATTATCTCACCCTCGACTGTTTTCAGCCCAGGCTGTCTTTGAAAGCCGTAAAACCTTCTCCCATCGTAGGCAATTTTTAGAGCTATCCTCATGAGTGGAAATTCGAGGAAGGTTATAAAAGGATTGTCCGCCCATTTGTCTTTACAAATATCAAGTGAATGTGTCCATATGCCCGAACTAATTGGACAGTATTTTTGAATGTTTGACAATAAAAACAGGAAAAAGGTTAAAATTTCCACCCCCTAGAAAAAAATCGAGGTGAACAAATGATCGCTGAGATAGATGTGGAGACAATGGAGTGCTTAATCAACTTTGATATCATGTTTACATTTGCAAAGAAATTTTTCAAAAAGAAGGGTTCTCTTAATTCTTTCTTATTGTCAAAAAAGAAGAAATCAGAGAAAACTTCCCTTATAGAAAGGCCTTAAGAAAACCTCAAAAGCTGCTACCGGCATTTCTATTCCCCAGTTTTCAAGCACCTGTGGATGTATTTCGCCTATTATCCCAACGGTCTTTCCACTGACTATTATCTCTCCCACTCTACCCGGAATGAAGGAGCCGTGTTCTATCTCTTTAATCTCGTACTCAGCACCAAGATGGCGCATCAGGCTGTCAAGAATCTCCTTTGCTTCTGTGAAGGTCACCTTTGGATGGGCAAGGGCAACGGCAAGCTTGCTCTCGCTGACGGTCTTTGTTTCTCTGCTTTCGTCTATAAGGGTCACCTTACCAACCTCAAAGATTTTCTGTGGATACTCCTCGTGGGTGTTCTGGCTTAAGAACTCCATCAGGCTCGGAATGAGCCATTTTCTCAACGCAGACCATTTCTGGCTTATCGGGTTCTCAATCTCCACGATGTCTTCTTCCGGGATGTTCATCTTATCGAACTGTGCTTCCTTGTTTGTGAGATTGAAGGTCATAACCTCTTGAAGGCCAAAGCCTACCATGAGGTCCCTTAGAGCATTTTCGAAATCTACAAAGTCGTTTCCTTTCCCTTGAACGGCAAGCTTGGGCTCTTCAGGAACAATGTTGTTGTAGCCGTAGGCAATAAGGACATCCTCTAAAACATCCCTTGCGTGCATTATATCGTCTCTGAACGCTGGATACTTCAGCTTTGCCTTTCCATCGACGATTTCAACTTCGTACATCATGCGCTCAAGAAGGTCTTTTATTTCCTCATCGCTGAGCTCAACTCCCGCAAGTCTCTTGATGTAGCTGAGATCAACCTCGAACTCCTTGGGGGTTAAGTCGGGAGACTCTATCTCGAAATCCTTGTAAACTACCTTGACGCTTCTTATTTTTCCGCCACGCTCGGCTAGAGCAGTTACAATTACATTCAAAGCAAGCATAATCTTGTTAAGGTCCCATCCCGTAATGTCTATGAAGATGCTCCTAGTCTCTTCTGTAACTTTTCCATGGGTTTCGGAGTTTATAACAGGGGGCATTGAGAGAACGTTTCCTTCCCTGTCAACAAGCAATGGGTAATAGGGCTTTCCTTTAATCAAGTGTCCATACTCTCTTCCCTTTTCGTGCTCCTCAAGTATCTCATCAGCACTCATTTCCCGGTCGCTGTTTAGCGGAACAAATCTTATCTTATCTGGCTCAACAGCCTTGTAATAGAAGGGAGGCTTGATCTTGTCAAAGTCAAACGTTCCTATGGCAACTTCCCTTCTTCTCCTTCCGAAGGTGAGTGCTATTTTCTCCTGAAGCTGGATTATCTGCCTCAGTGCCTCCTCATCAAGCTTGAGGTTCTCGACTATGGCGTATACTCCATAGGGCCTTATGTCCTTCAACTTTTCATCTACGTAAACGACAACGTCACTTTTTTCGATTTCATATCTCGGCAAACCCTTCGCCATTCCAAGGGCCCATTTTACCTGTCTCGCTATTCCTTCGGCGCTCCATAAATCAGGCCTGTTCGTATCTTTGGCATCTGCTTTGAAGTATATCTTACCTTCGTGCTCCCACACATCGTCAAGCTCGCATTTCGCGTAGAGGAATAAGTCTTCCCACTCTTCGACCGTGAACTCCTTTCCGACTAATCTCTCCAAGTCATGCTTGGCAACATCGAACTTCGGCATCTTTCATCACCACACCAGCTTGGCTTCCCTCAACCACTTCAGGTCATAGCTGAAGAGGTATCTTATGTCGTCTATTCCCAGCTTAAACATGGCCAATCTGTCAATACCGATTCCCCATGCAATTACTGGTACATCTATTCCAAGCGGTTTTGTCATCTCTTCTCTGAATATTCCCGCTCCCCCGAATTCTACCCATCCGAGCTCTTCATGATAGGCGCTCATCTGAACGCTCGGCTCTGTAAACGGGTAATAATCTGGAAGGAACTTTACTTTCTTTGCCCCAGCGATTTCAACCGCAAACCTCTTCAGGATTCCGAGGAGGTGTTTGAATGTTAAGCTCTCATCAACAACGAATCCGTCCACCTGGTTGAACTCTATTAGATGCGTTCTGTCCAAAACATCCGGCCTGAAGACCCTTTGAATAGCGAAGTATTTGCCCGGGATTTGAACGCCTTTGCCAAGCTGTCTTGCACTTAGAGCTGTTGCATGCGCTCTGGGCATTAAAAGCATGGCCATTCTCGGATCCCACTTGTAGCCCCATCCTCTCGAGCCCGTTGTCCAGCCGTGCTCATGAGATGCTCTAACCTTTTCCACAAGCTCCTCATCCGGGAGAGAGCCATATTTTGGATACTTTAACTGGTAGGTGTCTGTCCAGTCTCTTGCTGGATGGTTCTGCGGCTGGAACAAAGCATCGAAATTCCAGAACTGAGTCTCTATTAAGCTCTCTGCAGTCATTTCAATAAAGCCCATCTCTATAAGCTTTCTCCTTATCTTATCGAGAAAAACCCTATAAGGTTGCTTTTTGCCAGGATAGACTCTCCTCACAGGGGCTTGAATGTTAAAGCGTTTGAACTCAACCTTTCTCCATTCCCCACTCTTTATGAGCTCTGGAGTTAAAACTGAGACCTCTTCCTTGAGCTCAAGACCACTCTCAGCGAGTTTCATCCCTTCCTCTGTGATCTCTACCTCTCTCTCTGCCTTAGTGTCTTCTTCCCCAATCTTTCTGCTCTTCAGTTCCTTAACAGGGACGAGACCTTCTAGCTCCTTTGCATCAACTTCTCCCTTTTCTGCAAGGATTTTTAATGCTTTGTCAATGGGCCTCTCCTCAGAAATCGCTGCTTGTCCCTTTTCGGTAACCTCAAGAACAAGCTTTCCGTCTTCTTTTTTGACATTTGCCCACCCTTCTTTCCTCAGGATTCCAACAATGGGCTTAAGCTCATCCTCACTCAGAACTTCCCTTAGCTCGTCAAGAGAAACTTTGCCCTTCTCTACAAGCAGCTTCAGGGCTCTCCTCTCTGGAAGTCCAATTTCTGCATATTTCCTTCCCAGCTCTGTTATCCTTACGATCGTCTTCTGCCTTTCGTGGAGCTTTGCAAGGCCCTTACTCTGGAGCCATAGAACAGCTCTCATCACCGCTACCTGGTCAAGCCCAGTTTCTTTAACGAGATCTTCGAATTTCGCCTTTTTCAAATCCTTGAGCTTGATGAGAGTTAATTTTTCTTGATAGCTTAATTCCATTATCAACCCCCCGAAAAGAGTCTCACAAGACTTACTTAAAAATTGCGGTGGTGAAGATAAAGAAAGTAAAAAAAGTCAGTGCTTGTGGGGGAAGAACACGACCTTACCCGTTTTTCCAGCACGCATGAGCTCAAAAGCTTCTTCAAACTTATCGAATCCCTTGTACTTGTGCGTGATTATTGGATCTAAGTTGAGCTTTCCGCTTCTAAGGAGGTTGGAAACTGTATACCAGGTCTGCCAAAGGTGTCTTCCAGTAATCCCATGAACCTCCAGTGCTTTGAAGATTATGAGGTTGTTAACGTCGAAGGTAACCTCCCTTGGGAAGAGACCCAAAAGACTAACCCTTCCCGCCGGCGTAACCGCCCGTAACCCCTGCTCAAGGGCCTTTGGAGCACCACTGAATTCAAGAAAAACGTCAACCCCATTACCATCCGTCAGGTCTTTCACTTCCTTTACGACATCCTCTTCCATAGGGTTTATGATGACATCAGCACCCACCTTTTTAGCCAGCTCTCTTCTGAATTCGCTCGGTTCGCTTACGATTACCAGAGAAGCTCCACTTGCCTTTGCCACCGTTATACCCAGAAGACCTAAGGGCCCAGCACCGGTTATGAGAACAGTTTTACCTGCAATTGGCCCGGCTAAAACAGTATCGACGGCATTACCCAACGGCTCTTGAAGTGTCGCGTATTCTGGGGGAATATCCCTCGGGTTCTTCCACGCATTTTGAGCTGGAACTATTGCGTATTCCGCAAAGACACCATCGGTGTCTACTCCAAATATCTTGGTGTTCTGACAAACATGGTAGTTGCCGTTTCTGCATTGATAGCATTTTCCGCAAACCATGTGAGTCTCTGCAGAGATGTAGTCGCCTACTTGAATGTCATCTACTCCTTTTCCAACCTCCACGACCTCTCCAGCGACCTCATGACCCATTATCTGGGGGGGCTTTATTCTGCTCTGTGCCCAATCATTCCATTCGTAGATGTGAAGGTCGGTTCCGCAGATGCTAGTTGCAAGAACCTTGATGAGAACTTCTCCTTCCCTTGGCTGTGGGACATCAACCTCAACAAGTTCAGCACCGTAAGCAGGTTTGGTTTTCATAATAGCGGTCATCTTTTCATTCATGTTATCATCTCCGCAGATTCTTTAACATTAATGTCCATAAATATTCTTCATTGTTTCTTGGTATAAATCTTTTTGTCCCATAAAATACCAAACTCTCACCAATATCGATTTTGTTTTCAGTGAAAAAAGCAGAATTAAGCAACAAAAAGTTTGAAAAAGTCACGAGGTCACCAAAAATTTTAAATACCTCCATCATCACAATTGGGATTGCAGATACTTGCTGGTGGTGTCTGAATTGGAGGACAGGAAATTTGGAAAGAAAAGGATGGAAAGAGGGGGTTCAAGACTGCCCCCAGTTAAAGTTGGAGAAAGGTATAAGGTAAAGATAGAAGCCCTCGGAAAAGGTGGAGACGGAATAGCAAGGGTTAAAGGCTTTGTGATTTTTGTCCCCAACACGAAAGTGGGGGATGAGGTAGAGATTGTTATAAATTCCGTGAAACAGAAGTTTGCATTCGGAGAAATTATTGGTTGATTATTTTCCTTTCTTCCCCTTTTATACGAAAATCTTATATTTCATTTTGTAATAGAAGTAGTGTGTCTATCACTGCAATAATTTAGCGACTTTGTCACTGCTTTAAAGACTCGCCTATCAAGGAAGTGTGAGTAATGCCGGTTATAATCGTTACCGGAAGAGGGGGAGCCGGTAAAACCACGACCACTGCAAATTTAAGCGTATATTTTGCTCAAAAGGAGTATAGAACTTTAGCTATAGATGGTGACCTATTCTTGCCCAATCTTGGCTTTCACTTTGCTTTGGATAATGTCAACTATACTGTCCATTCCCTTCTCAAAAATCCCGAAGTTGATCCGGAGTGGGCAATCTACAAACACGCAAAGACTGGGGTTAACGTGATGCCCGGTAGTACTAAGCTGCAGGATGTAATAGGTATATCACCCAAAAGATTGAGAGATATCGTAGAACAAATGAGATACAAGTTCCCAATAGTTTTTGTTGATTCTCCAACGGGAATTCCCTTTGATACCCTTCCAACTTTTGAAGTTGCTGACTATCAAATAATAGTTGTTGAAGTTGAAAGATCACCGATTTATTCCTTTGAAACAATGGTGGAGAATGAGATTAACAAGCTTAAGGCAATAGGCGAGGAATATGGGTTAAAGATTGGGGTAGTGCTAAACAAGGTTAGGGAATCGGAGGATGTTATAGACCACATAATAGACGAGATTACTGAAAACGTTGGCCTGCCGGTTGTTGGGGTAATACCATTTGATGAGTATGTTCCGGAATCCATAAACGTGGGGATCCCAGTACTTGCATATAAACCAAGAAGCGATGCGGCTATAGCGTTTTATGAGGCCGGAGAGATATTAGAGGAATGGATATTTAGGAAGGTTAAAAAGATCTGAAATCTCTTTTGGGGGTAGAGAATATGAACTTGGAAGAACTTATTGAAAAAGTGGCCAGTGGAGAAATTAAGCTCCACGAGGTGGAAAAATATACCGGGGACAAAAAGCTTGCAACAGATGTAAGAAGGAAGGCCCTCGAGAAAAAGCTTGGGATAAGCCTTGAAAACATCGGGCATTACTCTATCGACCCCGAGGAAGTTATTGGAAAGAACATAGAAAACATGATCGGCGTCGTCCAAATACCTATGGGAGTCGCCGGGCCGTTGAAGATAAATGGAGAATACGCCAAAGGGGAGTTCTACATCCCCCTAGCAACAACCGAAGGAGCCTTAGTTGCAAGCGTTAATAGGGGCTGCTCAGCCTTAACTGCCGCAGGCGGTGTGAAGACCACTATAATTGATGACAAGATGACGAGGGCGCCTCTTTTAAAATGCCCCGATGCAAGAAGGGCTAGAGAAGTTGCCCAATGGGTCGAAAAAAACCTCGAATACCTGCAAGAAAAGGCGGTTTCCAAAGTGACCAAACACGGAAAACTTAGGGGAGTTAAGCCCTACATCGTAGGCAACAACCTCTACCTGCGCTTTGAGTTCGAGACGGGCGATGCCATGGGAATGAACATGGTCACGATAGCGAGTGAAGAGATCATGAAGGTTATCGAAGAGCACTTCCCAGATGTTAAATATTTAGCCCTTTCTGGAAACCTCTGCGTTGATAAGAAACCAAACGCAATGAACTTCATCAACGGCAGAGGAAAGACTATTATAGCCGAGGCAATTATCCCGAGGGAAATTGTGGAGAAAAAGCTCAAAACAACACCCGAGCTCATAGCAGAGGTCAACTACAGGAAAAACCTCGTAGGTTCAGCCCAGGCCGGAAGCTACGGCTTTAACGCCCACTTTGCGAACATTGTAGGAGCAATATTCCTTGCAACCGGCCAGGATGAAGCCCAGATAACTGAAGGCTCCCATGGAATAACTCTTGCAGAAGTAACTCCCGAGGGAGATTTATACATAAGCGTAACGATGCCGAGCCTCGAAATCGGAACGGTAGGTGGAGGAACAAGAGTAGCCACGCAGAGAGAAGCATTAAGCATTATGGGCGTTGCAGGCGGTGGAGATCCTCCTGGAGCTAATGCAAAGAAGTTTGCGGAGATTATTGCCGGTGCTGTATTGGCAGGGGAGCTCTCATTACTAGCCGCCATAGCGGCAAAACACCTTGCAAAGGCGCACAAAGAGCTTGGGCGTTAGGTTTGTCTACCCAAAATCTCTAATCCTCCCAGCTTCTCTTTTTGTAGCCTTTTTTGATGCTCTGCAGTGCAAAGATGAAAAACAGCACAAAGGTTACAATGTTGCTGAGCTGGGATAAGTCTACAACGTTTTCTAGTGCCATATAGCCGGCAACAAGTGCTAAAACACCCAAAGCAACTTGTACTGCCGTCACTACCAGTTCGAACGTGCCTTTCTTATCCAACTTGCCCTCGGCGATTTTCTTAAATATCTCTTCAAGGGCAGAGTCCTTTTTGATGAGAAACACCATGTATTTGTCCTTATTTTTGAACTTAATTCTCTCCTCACTCGGCACGAGATAAAACCAGCGGTTCATCTCATCAGTCAGTTCAACCACATAGAGCCTGCTTGATCTTGAGAAGAGGTTTTGGGCGTTCATCAAAAGGGTGTACTCGTCGGGATTCACCACCCTGTTAAAGGACTTTTCCCCGAAAAGCCCCTCCAGCTCCTTGGCTTTTTCGCTTATCATTTGTTCGGGTTTTAGCTTAATAAGAACATAAACCAGCTTTTTCTCTCTTTTTTGAGGGATAGTCTTTTTCTCCACTTTCTTTTTGCCCTCTGGTTTCTCTTTGGGTTTTCGAGGGATTATAATAGGGCCCGGAACAAAGGTCATTTCTCTTCCCGCCTAGAATACGACTTCAAATTTTAAAAAGTTATTGAAAAGGGAGAATTAAGAGCTGAGCTCCTGAATCTTTTTCCTTATGAGCTGGTTCACAAGCTTTCCGTCTGCCTTTCCTCTAAGCTTGGCCATTGCCCTTCCCATAAGCATTCCCATGGCACCCATGCCCTTGGCCTTCACGACCTCTATGTTCTCCTGGACTATTTCGTTGATTATCCTCTCTACCTCTTCTTCACTTAGCAATGTAAGGCCTTTCTCTTCTGCAACCTGCAAAGCGGTCTTTTCTGGATGGAGTGCGAGCTCCTTAAATATCTCTTCAAATGCCTCCTTTGCTATTCTGTTGTCAAGCAAAAGCCTGAACGCATCTTTTATATGCTCGTCAGTGATGTTCTCAATTGGAACTTCCTTCTTGAGACCCTTGAGAACCACAACGAGGACTGAAGCTGCCAGAGAGGGCTTGACACCCATTGCTATAAGTTCCTCAAATAGCTCATCCCTCTCGTCATCAACCAGCGTCTGGGCCAAGCTTTTATCTATGCCGTATTCCTTGATGTAGCGCTCAACTCTTGCCTGCGGGTATTCTGGAAGGTTCTCCAAGATTTCCTTCTTGAGATCTTCACTGACAAATATTGGCGGAATATCTGTTTCGGGGTACATTCTGGCCTTTCCTGGGAGAGGACGCATATATTGTGTGTTTCCATCCGGCAAAGCCCTTCTCGTTTCCTCGGGGACGCCTCTAATGGCTTCTCTCGCCCTCTGAAGAACCTCCCTGAGAGCGTTCTTGGCGACTTCTTCCTCAGCCGCAACCAGAACAAAGGCATCTAGCTCGCCAAGGTTTAGCCTCTCAATGACCTTATCAACTTCTTCTTGACTTATACCGTAATTCGGCAGCTCATCAATGTGAAATATACCTTTTACGTACTTCTTAGCCCTGTCAGCCATTTCCGTTCCAAGCCTTCTTCCGGGCTGAATTTCGGACCCTATGAGTCCCCTGAACTTTGGAAGCTTGACGGCTAAAACTTTTCCTCCCCTCTTTAAGGTGCTGGCAATTATTTTTGAGCCAGTGTTGGCGAAGATGTCACTCACATCATAAAACTCCTCTTTTAGCTCTTCCTCCTTCGCTCCCCTCTTCTCGAGCTCCTCTTTAATCTTTATGAGATTGAGCTGTCTTTCAACTTCGCGCTCTATTATCACGGGTATCATGTCAAGCTCTTGGACACCCTTAATCTCAACCCTTGCTCCACCCTTGATAGAAACGTTTAAATCCTGCCTTATTGTTCCAAGACCGCGTTTTACTTTGCGCGTTGCTCTCAAAGCATCACCTATGAACTTCGCCACTACCTTTGCCTGCTCCGGATGGTGGATATCTGGAGTTGTGGAAATCTCAATTAATGGAATCCCCAGACGGTCAAGCCTGTATACTACCCTCTTATCTCCTTGCTCTATAATTCTGCACGCGTCTTCCTCAAGGCAGATAGTTGGAATTCCAACGCTTCCCCAGGGTGTGTCTACCTTACCGTTAACACCGACTATAGCGGTTCTCTGGAAACCGGAGACGTTTGAACCGTCTATGACAATCTTTCTCATAAAGTGGACCTCATCAACAGGAACGGCGTTTAAGAGATATGTAATCTGGAGAGCAACCCTCAAGGCCTCTTCGTCCGGCAGGTGGGGTGGTTCCTCGTCCAGATAGACCAGATCACTGTACTTGTAGTTCCCTTCATAGACAAAAGCCCTGCCCTTCTTGAACTCTTCAAGCGCGGCCTGGTCAATCTCCCCGAGCTCGCTCATAGTAGGCCTTAATCTTCTCTCAACTGTAAAATCAACTTCATCATGAAGCTCGCTTGGAACGGGTGAGAACAGCTTTTTCGTATCGAGCTGTCTGTGAATTTCAAGGCCCACTTTAAGTCCAAGTGCTTTGTAATCAAACTCCATATCCATCACCTCAGATAAGCGTCAAACCTTGTGTAGGGGGTGATTTCTCCAGCATAGTTCGTCAGCATCATCTTTCTAACTTCGTCAGGGTTCTGGACATGACCGAGAACCCACATGAGCTTTACATAGGCTGTTTCTGGAAGCATGTCTTCACATGGGATAACACCGGCCCTAAGAAGCCTTCTACCCGTGGAATAGACGTTGAGGTTGACCCTACCGTAGAGGCACTGGCTCGTCATGCAGACTGCAACACCTTCCTCAACTGCCCTCTCTATCGTGGGTATTATGTCATTTGACGTGTGGCCTAGGCCGGTACCTTCTATTACAATTCCCTTGTAGCCCCTATCAACTAAAAAGTCAATGAGCTCTCCGCTCATGCCAGGATAGACCTTTATGAGGGCAACTTTCTCTTCAAGCTTGTCGTCCACCCACACTTCACTTTCACTTCTCTTTCTGTAGTCGTCCCTTAAGTACTCAACTCTTCCATCAGACCATATCTTCGCTATGGGAACGTCGTTTATACTCCTAAAGGCGTCTCTCCTTGAGGTGTGCATCTTTCTGACCTTTGTCCCTCTGTGTGCTAGGCAGTAAGTATCGCCGCTTTCCCCGTGCATTACAACTGCAACCTCCCCAAAGTCTTCAACTGCCATTCTGGTGGAGCATATTAGGTTCATCGCAGCATCACTTGAGGGCCTATCACTGCTCCTCTGAGAGCCGACGAAAATTACGGGTTTTCCTAAATCCCTTAGCATGAAGCTCAATGCAGCGGCAGAATAACCCATCGTGTCTGTTCCGTGTCCTATTACTACCCCATCCTCTCCACTGTTAAGGGCCTTTGCAACTTCGTGGGCCATCTTTTTCCAATATTCGGGCTTCATGTCTTCGCTCATTATGTTAAAGAGCAACTTTGGTGTTATGTTGGCTATTTCAAAAATTTCTGGCACTGCTTTTGCCAGCTCCTCCGCTGTAAAAGCCGCATGAACAGCACCTGTCTTGTAGTCTATTTTGCTCGCTATTGTTCCACCGGTTCCTATTATGGTAACGTTGGGGAGTCCGGGCTTTTTGGGGAGGACTTCTTTAAATGAAACTTCTTCTCTTGGCTTGGCTTTTTCAAGGATTTTTACTTCCGCTATCTGGTCGATTAAAATCCCGATGTTGTACCCGTTGTCGAGCTTTATTGTAAGGGTTTCTCCCTTCGAAAGCTCATATGGAGGCATTACAATGCCCCTGTGGACAACTGTTGTGTTGTTTTCCTTCTCAACAACCTCAACATAATCGCCAATCTCAATGCCCTTTTCCTTCATGAAAAGCTCAACTTTCCTCATAGCGAAACCCCCTTTGAATCTTAGGCTAGATAGAGGTGGGAGAGATATAAACATTGTCTCCTTTCCCACCACAAGTATAGCTCCTATCGAGTCTCGATTTTAAACCTTGGCTCTTCAATCCACTCTGACCTGCACTTTGGACATTTGCTGGGAATTTTTATCTCCGGTTTAAATACGAAGCCACATTTCTTGCATTGGGCTGGTTGAATGAGGAGAGCCTTTCCCTCGCGCTTTACGATGTTAGCAATTGCTTTGAGGTCTTCAAGAATTACATTTCTGCTTCCCTTGCCCCTCATCTCAAGGAGCATTGCAAGCTCACTTACACTGTAGTCCCTCTCCTCCAAAAGCTTTATTATCTTCTGCCTTCTCGTCATCATAGGGGAAAGTTTGAAAGAACATTAAAAAGCTTAAGGGTGCCGGGTGATGATAATAGAAAAGGCCGAAGAGATACTCAAAGAGTCCAAGCTATGTGACCGCTGCCTGGGCAGAGCTTTTGGCCTGCTTGGAAAGGGAGACAACTACATACGTGGAAAATCAATAAGGCTAGTCCTCAATATGGAACGAGAAGCGAGAGGAGAAGGGAGCTTCCAGGAGCCCCAGGAATGTGAGCTTTGCAAGAACGTCTTTAAAAAGACCGAATACCTCGCAAGGCTCTGCTACGATAAGGTTTCAAGGCTTGGGCTTGAGTTTGAGAGCTTTCTCGTTGGCTCAAGGGTTCCCAAAGAAATCGCGGATAAGGAGCGAGAGCTAATTGAGAGGTTTGGGCTGAAGCATGCCGAACCAATAAACAGGGAACTGAACAGGGAAATCGGAAAGGTTCTTGAGCTCATACTTCAAAAGCCTGTAAACAAGGACAACCCCGATGTCGTTTTTATAGTGGAACCTTACCAGGAGAAAGTGGAGCTTCAGATAAAACCCCTCTATGTCTATGGACGTTATAGGAAGCTGGTCAGGGGGATTCCACAAACGCCATTAAGGGGATTCAAAGAAAGTGTTGCGTCAATAATCTGCAAGCCTTTTTCGAAAGCGACAAAAGGAAAATGCATATTCCACGGAGCTGGAAGAGAGGACGTAGATGTGAGAATGCTTGGGAATGGGCGACCTTTTGTGGTTGAGGTTAAGGGACCCATAAAAAGGCATATTGACCTGGAGAAGATTGCAGAGGAAATCAACAAAAGCGGGAAAGTTGAGGTTTTAGGATTGAGGTTTATAACCAAGGAAGAGGCAGAAAATGTTCTCACGTCAAACCACAAAAAAGAATACGAGGCCATTGTTTATGTTGAGGAAGGCATCAGCGAGGAAGAGGTTGAAAAAGTTGTCAAGACACTTGAAGGGGCCACTATTAACCAGAGAACACCCAGAAGGGTTTTGGGAAGAAGGGCTGATTTGGTGAGGGTGAGAAAGGTTCACAAAGCTGAAGGCGAGCTTATTGATGAGAAACACTTTAAACTCCGCCTGATAACCGACGGAGG
>LGET01000014.1 GCA_001507935.1 Thermococcales archaeon 44_46 | reverse complement strand
TCCTGCTTGGGGTAATGTGTTATGGTCTGAAAATCCTCCTCAGAGTCAAATACTGTTTAAATAACAGGGGGTGAAACTAAACACGCCCTTTTTAGGGACAAAGTTTATAAAGATATATCTTTTGATATATCTGGTGATATAATGGAAAGGCCAAAATATAGGGGATATTTGAAGCTTCTTATCCTTCATTTGCTTGAGGAGAAGCCTCTACACGGCTATGGTATAATGGCGGAGCTTGAGAAAAGATACGAAATACCGAGCCCAAGTGCTGGAGCAATTTATCCTTTGCTGGCTAATTTAAAGAAAAACAAGCTTATTGAGGTTGTTGAGACAGAAAAAAGAGAGAAAAAACTCTATAGGATTACGGAGAAGGGAAGGAGTTATCTTCAAGAGCATCAAAATGAGCTGAGGGAGGCTCTTGAGAAGGTTAATCGTTTTAAAGAATTTTCTAGACTTGGAGGCAGGAAGTTGTTTAAAACAATAAGAGAAATTATGGAAGTTTTGCCCTCACTTTCGGAGTCTCAAAAGGCTGAAATCTCGGAAGAAATTGAGAATTTTACGAAGAGAATAAAGCTGATACTTCTCGGAGGTGAGTAGAATGTATGCCATTGAAGTTGAGAATCTCGTCAAGAAATATGGTGACTTTGAGGCTGTAAAGGGGATTTCCTTTAAGGTTAAGAGAGGAGAAATATTTGCCTTTTTGGGGCCGAATGGTGCGGGTAAAACAACTACGGTTCATGTTCTAACTACTCTCCTAAAATTGACCTCGGGAAAGGCCATTGTAGCTGGACATGACGTGGTTAAGGAACCAATGGAAGTGAGAAAGAGGATAGGAATAGTGTTTCAAGATCCAAGCCTTGATAGGGAGCTGACTGCTTATGAAAACATGTATATTCACGGAAGGATATATGGATTGGGAGGGAATGAGCTTAAAAACAAAATAGAGGAGCTTTTGAAGTTTGTGGAGCTTTGGGAGTTTAGAAATAAGCCTGTAAAATATTTCTCAGGTGGTATGCAGAGAAGACTTGAAATTGCAAGGGCTCTTCTTCACGAGCCTGAAGTGTTATTTTTGGATGAGCCGACAATAGGGCTTGACCCTCAAACAAGAGCCCACATCTGGGAGTACATCAAATCCATGAAGGAAGAGCATAACATGACGATCTTCCTAACCACCCATTATATGGATGAAGCGGAGCAGTTAGCGGATAGGATAGCGATTATGGATCATGGCAAGATAATTGCTGAAGGAACAGCAGAGGAGCTCAAAAAGCTTGTCGGTAATGATGTTATATATCTCAAACTTGAGGCTCCAGAAGACCTCAAATGTCTCAAGGCTGAATTCATTAGAGGATGCAAACTTTTATCGGATGGAAGGGTTAGACTTGAAGTTGTAAACGCCGCAGAAGCTTTGCCTAAGATATTTGATCTTGCTAAGGAGCGAAATGTGAAAATTGTCGAGGTAACTTACCACAGACCAACGCTTAACGACGTCTTTCTGTACCTAACGGGGAGGGAGATTAGGGATGAAGAGGAGACAAATACTTTGGCATCAATGATAAGGATGAGAATGAGGAGGTGAAGTAAATGAGGGCTTTAACAACAATGGCATACAGACAGATCAAGCGATTTACACGGGCACGCTCAAGAGTTGTGGGAATGATAGTTAACCCATTAATATGGCTCGTGTTCTTCGGGCTTGGATGGAGTAAGGTTTTCGACAATCCAATGGCTAGGGCAATATTTGGAGGCGTTGACTACCTAACGTTTCTCGCTCCAGGTATATTTGCAATGACGATCTTCAATCAGAGCTTTATAGGTGGAGTCAGCGTCATATGGGACAAGCAGTTTGGCTTTCTCAAGGAAGTTTTGGTAGCTCCGGCTTCCAGAAAGGAAGGGATACTGGGCAGAATCCTTGGCGATTCATTGGTGACCTTGACACAGGGGACGATAATTCTCCTCTTGACGTTCCTCTTAGCGGAGAACCTTAAAATTAGTGGTATCTTGCCGGCTTTGGGGGTTGGATTTCTCCTCGCGGTTGCATTTTCAGGATTCGGAGTTAGCTTAGCCTTGAAGATGGAGAGCATGGAGGGCTTTCAGATGGTGATGATGGTCCTCATGCTGCCTTTAATCTTTCTCAGTGGTGCAATGTACCCAATAGACACAATGCCCTCATGGATGAGAGCCTTAGCTTACATCAACCCCTTAACCTACGCAGTTGATGGAGCAAGACATTTCCTTGTTGGAGAAAACGTAACAAAATTTGCCCTAACAACTGACGTTGGAGTACTGGCGTTGCTGGCTCTTTTCCTTGTGGGAGTAGCCATGATTGAATTTGAAAAAGCTACAATAGGTTGATTTTAGCTTTTTCCTATTTTTCATAGCTTATTTTAAGTGCCTCAACAAGAGGAAGTTTTTCTCCAGCAAAAAAGGCTAACATTGCTCCACCGCCCGTGCTTATATGGGAGATTCCCTTTATGTTGTACTTGTATATGCTTGCTATTGAATGTCCCCCACCAACAACTGAGAATGCCTCACTCTCTCCTATGGCCTTAAAGACCTCCACAGTGCCCTTTGCAAACTCTTCTATCTCAAAGACCCCCATAGGACCGTTTGCAACTATTATAGCAGCCTCCTGAAGTATTTCTCGATACTTTTCTATTGTTCTGCTTCCTATGTCCATGATCGGTCTCTCGTCAAAAATCCATTTTTTATCGCTCAACAGATCTATTTCGACTCTCTCACCTTTGTATTCAACTGCAAAATCTACTGGAGTTCTTACGTAAGGATAAAACTCATTCAGTATCTTTTCCGCCCAATCTACGAGTTTTATTAATCCTTTTTTCTCAAGAAAGCTTATGTTCGCATCCCCAAGATCAAACCCCTTTGCCAGAGTGAAGATTTGGCCGACCAAACCGCCTGTTAAAATCAAGTCGGCTTTTCCGTTCCTCAAAACATTCTCTGCAACTCTAAGTGAGTCCTCAACTTTTGCTCCACCTAATACATAGATTTTGGGTTTTTCCTCGCTTTCATATGCCTTATTCAATGCTTTTAGTTCTCTCTCCATTAAAAATCCGGGTATCATTGGTTTTAACCTTGCAAAGCCGACCAAAGACGGCTGTGATCGATGAGCTGCGGCGAATGCGTCTGTAACTACGTAATCTATCAGGGGGCTAAGCTTCCTAACGAAATACGTATTCTCACACTTTTCTAAGGGAGCTTGTTTGGTTTCCTCTGCCGCAAATCTGAGGTTCTCCAACATAAGTATTTCACCGGGTTTTAAAGAGGCTATCGCTTCCCTTGCACATTTTCCAAAGACATCTTCCACATATTTCACTTCAATACCTAGCAGGGAGCTTAGTATTTCGGCATGCTGTTCCGTGGTTAGGTAGTCTTCTTCATAGGGCTTGCTCTGATGAGTTCCAACAACAACCTTTGCATTGTGTTCGAGTAGGTACCTTACGGTGGGTAAAACAGCCCTAAATCGGGCATCGCTGATTATCTTTCCATTTTTGACAGGTGAATTTAAATCCGCCCTAAAAAAGACTGTTTTCCCGTGATAGTTAAATTCTGTCAGCTTAAACATTTTCTCACCTGAGAGAATGTAAATGAGAAATGGTTAAAAGATTATTTTAAACACCAATGGTGATAGGCGTATTATGCAAAACTAATTTATATGAAAAATCCCTATTTTATTATGTGAGCGTGATACTATGGAATGGACGTTGGAAATATTGAACTTTGCCTCTGATGAGGATATAATTCGTATCGTTCAAGGACTCATTGAATCCTTGGGGTTTAAAGAAGCCGAGAGAGTAAGAACTGAAGAGTGGAAAATCGACTTCATAGCCTTACGTGAGGATCCAATATCTGGACTTGAGAAGTATGCAATAAAGGTAAAAACAAAAGGATTAGCATCTTCTAAGGAAGTTGAAGAATTTGCAGAGGCCATCATAAAAGCTAAAGCAGATAGAGGGATTTTTCTTTCTGTTAGTGGATTCACAAAAGATGCAAAAGTGCTCCTGGGGAGAGAGTACAAGGGAAAAATAATTCCTTGGGATGGGGAGAGGCTTGTTAAGGAACTAAATGACAAGGAAATTCCAGTACCCCATGAGGTAGTTGAAAGGCTCAAAAAGGAGAAAATGGAGAAAGAAGAAGAGGCCAAAAGAAGGGGCATGTTGAAGGCTATACGTTTGGATGCACCATTGTTATACTCGTTTTCACCCAATAAAGTTCTTGAAATGGTCATGTCGCTTATGGAATCTCGGTATAAAATCAAACGAGAGGACATTTTCCTAGAAGAGCTGGTAGTTGAGCTTTCTACCGGCTATATAATTCTGTGGTCTGCTAAAAAAGACACAGAGGAGGTAAAAGACAAAGCAGTAATTTTGTCAAAGGAAGAAGTAATCCCTTTTGTAAGCAGAGACGTTGAATTGGAAAGAAAAGTATCAAGAGCCCTCTTGGAAAGCGAGTCTGCAATAAAAGCTAGTGAAGTTGAAATAACATCCCCCATTTCTCAAAATGAGGCGGTGATAGCTCTCAAATTAAAACTTGCAGATGGACTTGAGATTCCCCAAACGAATATCTATCTAAGTTCTAGAAGGAAGGTTTATGTCCCGAATAGAGCTCTATTGACACTCAAAGTGGGCATAAATTCTGCCAAGGCTGAAGTCGATCTTAAAACGAATGACATCAAAGTAGACATAACCCCTCTTCCAAAGGAAAAGCTCATTGAAATAGCCAGAGAAGAGTGCAAAAAATCTCTCGGAGAGAACCCAGAAGAAATTTCTGTAGAGGAAAAAGATTCCGTAGCTATTATAAGTGGACAAACTAAGCGGTTTGTTTTTGGGATTGCTTTGCACGTCTACAGTGGTAGGATTATGAAAAGAAAGTCAAAAATGAAACGGGAGGCAATATTCTCTGAAATCACCAAACTGTATCCTGATGGAGAAGTGATATTCTTTGATGAAAAAGAAAATAGGGCAATAGTAGACGTGATGACTCCAAAAGGAGTCGTGGTTCTTGAATTCAACTTGGAAAATGGGGAGCATAAAGTAGTGCAAACCTCCTTCATCCTTATCAGATTGCAAATTCTGCTAAGAACCTTATTGAAAAGAATTTTGACATAAAGGGGCTTGAGCTTGTTGACTTCAAATTCTACGATGCAACCCATCTAGAGCTACTCCTTGAGAGTGTTGACGGGAAGATTAAGGTAAATGCCGATGGAAAAACGGGAGACATAATAGATTATTTCGTTGAGATAAGTCCTCAGAAAGCCAGAGAGATAATCCTCCAAAAATATAAGGGGTGGGAAATAAGGAAGCTGGAGAAGAACGAAGCTTACGAGGCTGAGCTTGAGAATGACAAATCTATTCTAAGAATATCCCTTAGCAAAGATGGGAAAATCTTGAACGAATTAGATAGACAGCTGAAAATTGAGGTGGTAAGGGAGATAGCGGAGAAATTCTTGGAAGAGAAAGGAATACCTGCAACCATAAAGGAGATAAAACTTAATGACGACTGGAAAGTTAAATTTGTCGGAGAAGAAAGAGTGGGAGAGCTTCTGATAGGTAGAAGTTCTGGGGAAATACTAAAGAGCGACGTTTTCCTGACTGAGATAGTGATTGAGGAGAGCTACAAGAGGTATATACTGGAAAAGTTCAATGAAAAGAACCTCAATACGGAAAGGATAGTCGTTTACAAGGAAAAGGGATATGCAGTGATAAAACTAGTAGGCGATAAGTCGATTTACTATGCAAAGATAGATCTGAGAAGTGGCAAGATTTTGGAGGAAGACACGTTGCCCAAGAAAGGTTTGATGGCAAAGATAAAGAAAATTCAATTAGAGGCAAAATATAAATAATCAGGTCATCAAGAGGCTTTCGATTAATTTTATTGCCTCTACTATTTTTGTTTCTGGCACTTCTTCCTCTGGCAGTTCAAGGTTTATTACAAGTCTCTCTTCTTGTGCTTCCTCATCTAACCCGTAAACCTCGAGCTCCTCTACGTCTACGTCTTCAAAGAAGTTCTCAATCTCTGGCCCTATTACCTTCTTGTCATTTCCGTAAACTTCCACCCTAATAAGGTCATCTTTAGAGGAAGCAACAACTGCTATTTCGTAATCACCAATCTTTTTTGTGAACTTAATAAGGTTTCCATAACCTAAAACCTCTTCAGTAAACCCAAGCTTTTTCATGACTCCCCTTATTCTCTCAATCTTTGCCTTCATCCTGTTTAGTATCTTATCTCTCAATTTATAACTCTCTTCGAGGGCTTTCTTTATGCCCTCACCAGCTTTTTCTACCTCACCTTCCCATATTCCGACTATTTTTATCCCAGAAGAAGTTGGTTTAAGCTCAATTTTTAGGTTCTCTATGTCAAAATCTTTTAAGTCTTCAATCTTAAGCTCGCTAAGGCTGAGTATCTCAAATTCGATTCTAACCAAATTGCCAAAAGCTTTCCCCTTAAATTTCAAAGGGCATCACCTAGAATGGGGAAGGCAAGTGGGTTTAAAAACTCTTCTATATGGGAAATGAAAATAATAAAAAAGAGAGCAATCATTTCCTTCTTCTAAGTAGGGCAAGCGGGATCAGAGAGAATGCTAAAAGTGTTGCAGGTCCACACGTTGATTTGCTCTCTGTTGGAGATGTTGTTTTGCTTGTAGTTTGTGCTCCTCCTATCGTCTTTTCGAATGTTGCTTTGTTTCCATAGAAGTCCACAGCTACTGCTCTTATGGTGTATTCATCTGCATCAACCCCTGGAATTTCTGCCATAAAGTAGTCTGCTTGTCCCCCGCTTGACTGCACTGCTGGATATTTTGTGACTTTTCCGTTGGCTTCTATTTCCACGTAGATGTCTCTAATTCCAAGGTTGTCTTTGGCACTTATGTAAACCTTAAATGGCTTTCCTTTCATTGGTTTTGAAGGAGTCAAGTATGGAATGCTTATTTCAGGTTTTTCGGTGTCCTTGCCTTTGCTTATTACGAGCTGTGATACTCCTTCTGGAACGACTATTTCAAACAGTTCGTAGGTCTTATCTCCAATCTTTCTTTCTCCAAGAAGCTTGTAAGTGACATTTGTAACACTTGCATCAACTTGTGCTCCTTCTGGGACTTCTATCGCAAACTTTCCGCTCTCTTCTCCGAGTAGGTTTATGAACTTGACGGCACTTCCAAAATCTGTCGTCCACCTAAATGTTATGAACTCTTGCGGGACTGGCAGTGAGATGAAGTCATTGAAAAGTGTTCCGAACATCTCTTCAATCTCTGGTAGTCTAACGTTGCCGTTTTCATCTATTTCAACTATTTTTGAACCATACCATGTTGGGCTCCTATTCGGTGTTGGAGGATTCGTTTCTTTGTCCGGTGCTCCCGTTGATGTTGATGTTACGAACCAGTGCTCGTTGCCGTTTTTGTCTACATAGATGTGAAGCTTGTCGTGGTGGATGTGCCCGCTCATAACAAGCTTTATGTTATACTTCTCCACATCTTGAAGGAATCTCCTTGCTATGTCTTCAGTTGTTTTTTCTGGCCCACCGATCCAGTAGTAGCTCACATACTGAGTTAGGTTTGCCCAATCTTTGTCGTCAAATGCAGTGAATCCTTCAATTCTTCCTCCAATCCATCCTTGAGGAGCGGAGTACCAGTATGGGTGATGGACAATCACTATTGGGATCTTGTCTGGGTGTTCCTCAAGGACTTTTTCCATCCATTCGAGCTGGTTCATGTAAGGATGGGCTTCGTCTCCGTGGGAGTCTAGGGCTATAATGAGGAACTTTCCTATGGTGAGGTAATAGTCTGTTGGACCTATTAGCTTGGGATAATAATTTGGTGGATCATCGTGGTTTCCTTTGACTATTATCGTTGGCCTTCCAGCTGCGGCTGCCCTAGAAATTATGTCAAAGAGCATTTTGTATCCTTTGCTATCTCCCGCGGTATCAACAACGTCTCCCGTGTTTATTATAACATCAACCTTATTGTCCATGCTCCAATATGTATAAACACTGTCTGTGGCAACGTAGCTGTGGAGTGGAACGATTAGACCTCCATCACAAAGTTCTTGTATTTTCTTGATATCCCTCTGGAAGTATTCTCCGCATACGTAACCGAACTTAGTCCCGCTGGTAACGTGGGTATCGCTTACGTGTGCTATTCTAAGCACCTTCGGATATTCTTTGAGAACCCATACACCATTGGGTATAACTACTTCTCCTTTGTTCGACTTAACTTGAAGGAAGTAAACATCTGGAACGACATTTTCGGGTATTTTGGCTTTTATTATATTTCCTTTTTCTAAAATTTCAAGCTTATATGGGCCGTTCATAACTGAAACAATTGTAAGCTCTGTAATATCAACGCCTTCTTGAGGCTGTATTTCTATTGTCTCTCCCGGAAGTGCTATAGCAGGAGCTCCGGGCATTGGCATCTTTAGAACATCTCCAGGGAGTGCTTCTGCACTTGCTGGGTTTACATTAATCAAGGACAAAGTTAGAAACGCCAGTAAAAATGCAAGTGTTCGCCTCATGGTATCACCAAAATAGTAGAGAACTCAAACGTTAAAAAAGTTGCCGCTCTTCTCAAGGGTTCCATCTTAACGTTGCAACTGCAAACCCCATAATCTTCTCTGCGAGTTCACTCTCCCCTCCAAGCTTTTTGTAAAGCCTATAGCCTTCCCAAATCTTGGAATAGAGCTTTTGAGCTTCCTTTACGTTTAATGATCTAGTTGCCACGTACAATCTTGTGAGGTGTATAGCCATCTCCAGCAGGTAGAAGTCAGCCCGGCTGAGAGGGGGGAAGAATAATGGGTGTATATCTTCATATGTTGGAATCAGTGAACACTCTAAAACATGCGTTCTTCCCAATTTGTCCTCTATTTCCCTCTCAACGAATTCTATTCTCCCTTCTATACTGGGAAGGCCCTTTATCTTCTTGATAGGGATCGATTTCGCATTTTCAAATTCTACTTCAACTGGTAGGTTAAGAGCGGCTTTTACCAATAGCTCGACATCCCACGTTATGTGGAGCACTCCATAAGGATGCTCTTTTATATCATTGGCGCTCTTACCCTCAAAAAGCCTGAAATTCAATCTGTTGCCCTTTCTAGTAATTCCTACGGGGGTTATATTTGACTTTGTTGTAAGGAGGACTTCGTAGATCTTTCCCTCTTTTAAAATTTCCATTGCTCAACCCCCAAAGGAAAAAAGAGAATTAGAGACTTTGTTTGGGAAGCACAAGGACATCGTTTCTGTCTATGTAGAATGTCACTTCCCCTTGGGGTCTTAGATGGGCAACGTCTTTATCGTTTATTGTTCTGGCGATTATCCTCCTTTCTCCAAACAGTCCAACGACTTCAATGAAAAATCCATAGTACTCTATAAGATCAACTTTGCCCGTTATTGCCACAGCATTTTCAATAGGATGTAGGCTGATGCGCTCTGGTCTTATCACTATGACAACTTTATCGTTTTTGTCTTTGTATGTAAGCCCATCAAGTCTGAAGTTTTCAAATTCAACCGTTACTTTATCTCCCTCTCTTTCCACAACTTCAGCTGGAATTACGTTGGTTTTTCCCATAAACGATGCGACAAACTCGGTTTTTGGCTCTTCGTAGATTTCCTTTGGTGTGCCCACTTGTTCTATCTGTCCTATGTTCATCACGGCTATCCTATCGCTTATTGCCATTGCTTCTTCCTGATCGTGAGTGACATAGAGAACTGTGATTCCAAGCTCCCTTTGTATTCTTCTTATTTCCGATCTCATCTCCAGCCTAAGTTTTGCATCTAGGTTTGAGAGGGGCTCGTCAAGCAGAAGTAGCTTTGGCTCTACTACTAGGGCTCTTGCTATCGCAACTCTCTGCTGTTGACCGCCACTGAGCTGTGTGGGGTATCTATCTTCATATCCTTGAAGTTTAACTAATTCAAGGGCCCACTTTACCCTCTTTTCGATTTCTTGTTTGGGTAGCTTTCTTATTTTGAGTCCATAAGCAATGTTGTCGTAAACTGTCATGTGGGGCCATAATGCGTAGTTCTGGAAAACCAGGACGGCTCCCCTTTCACTTGAGCTTTTGTAAGTTACCTCCTCATCGTCGAAGTACAGATGCCCTTCGTCGGGGAAATCTAAGCCTGCGATTATCCTCAATGTGGTCGATTTTCCACACCCACTAGGCCCGAGTAATGTGAACAGTTCTCCGTGTTTTATGTGAAGATCGATACCTTTCAGGGCAACGGTTTCACCGAAAGTTTTCACTATGCCCTCAAGCTTGACTTCAACCATATTCTCACCTCATGTTAATCCAATGAATGAGTACCTTTGCTTTGTGATAACATTAACTACCACAATCGCGGTTATCTGAACCACTATAAGCAAGACTCCCAATGCTGCTGCTATGTTTATGCTACCCGCTGCAGACATCAAGACTTCTTTCATGAACGCTGTTATCGGAGCTTGTGCCATGTTTATTGAACCGAGGGTTATTCCAACGCTTGTTTCGCTCATTGAATAAACAAAGCTCAGCATTGCTCCTCCAAAAGCGTTCAGAGATATCAGCGGCAACAAAATTCCAATTATCGTTTTCCATCTTGAGGCGCCGAGGTTCATGGAGGCTTCTTCTAGAGAAACATGAACCTGCTGCAGGCCAGCATAAACGGATCTTGCTGCAAACGGGAGCCTTCTTATAGAGTAAGCAAGTATCAACACAAGTGCAGGGTTAAATCCATAGAGCGACGTTGGATTTAGTGGTGAGTTCTCTGGGGTTATTGCTGAGAAGAAATAGAAGTATCCCATTGCTACTACGATTCCCGGTACCGCAATTGGGAGTATCACTATGCTCTCAAGGACGGGACTTAGAATGCCTTTGAATCTGCTTGTAGCGTAGGATGAGGTTATTGAGAGCAGTACTATGAGAATTACGGCTGCTCCGGAGTAGACAAGGCTGTTTACAATAAACCTTCTCACGTCGGGGTTCAGTATCATTTCTTTGATGTAGTCAATTGTGAATCCCTGCGGAAGGACGGTTGTGGTCCATCTTTCTGAAAAAGCAAGCATGACCACACCCAATTGTGGGAAGATTGTGATTAACAATGCTGGGAGGAGGACTAAGTAGATCAAAAGGGTCTGCCATGGTTTTGGCTCGCTTATTCTTGGCTTCCATCTTCCGCCTTTACTTAACATTGCATACTGTCTCAAGCCCACGTACTTCCTTATGCCGAGGAAAGCAATTACTGCTAAGGCGAGCATTATTATTGAAAGGGCGGCTATTTCAGGGCTTCTTTCACCAAGACCATAGATGAACTTGCTGAATATCTGGTATGACATGAGCTTCTTGGCTAATGGGTCCCCATGGAAAACAACGGGTGCTGCTAAGTCCTCGAGGCTGAATATGAAGACCAGTGTTGCTCCCGCAGCGATTCCGGGGAGAGCAAGGGGGAACGTTACTGTTCTGAAGAGGTGGAATCCCCTGCTTCCAAGGTTTTCCGCCTGCTCCTCAAGGGTTGGGTCTATGTTGATAAAGCTCGCATAGGCGTTCAGGTAAACTATCGGGTAGTATGCCATAGCTTGAGCTAAAACCACACCGGCTAAACCGTCTATTTTAATCCTAAACGGAAGGATGTGGAGGACTTCGTGGAAGATATAGTTTATAAGGCCATATTCGCTGAACATTTGCTTTATGACGTAGGCATTCACAAATGGAGTTACCAGCAGTGGGATGAAGAGGGCAATTCTAAAGAAATTCTTCCCTTTGAAGTTGTATCTCGCCATCACAAAGGCAAAGACAGTTCCTAATATTGCCGTAAGGAGCGTTACTAATATGGCGACAACAAGAGAGTTCAGCACAACTCCAAAATCCAAACCCCTGAGTAAATATAAGCTTTCACCAGTCGAAGTTGTTAACTTTTGGGCGAACTCTCCCTGCGGAGGGAGTTGGATGTAGTAAGAATCCATCAATATGCTCTTAAACCAGTGGAGGGAGATATTTCCATCATATGTAAATGCAATAAGCAGCATAGACAAAACGGGAACTATCAAGAACACTATCAGATACAAGAGAGGAAAAATGTAAGAGAAAGCGACAAGGGGCTCAAACAACGGAGTCCCGAACAGTCTTTCACTCCATTTGCTAACCTTCATCCTTGCACCTCCGCGAGGACGCTTTGGTATTTTTCTCTTGCGGCGTCTCTCCATTCCTGCATTAGGGTGTCTCTAAATGAAGAATCCTTTGCAAGTCTGTCGTTGATTTTTTCTGCGTATTCCTCTGTTAAGGTTACAGTTTCTCCAGTATCTGGATCTTTGAACTTTACAGGCTCAAGGAGCTTAGCTTTCAGCTCTTTGTACTTGTCCTCACTTATCTTCCCTTCCTTGTAGGCTTTTACTAATGAAACCCATACTCTGTGGAGTTCTTGGTTTGCATCGACTAATGTAGCTTTGAAGTAGAGTTGCATTGAGTTCACCGTTGCTAGGGCTTCATTGTCATCGAATTCTATTCCCTGTGTCTTTAAGGCACTCTCATAGGCCTTCTTTAGGTCGGGTCTCTTTTGTCCTTCAGGAGTATCAAAGACACTTGGATTGACTGGCAGTCTGTTTATCTCCTCATCAAGCCATATCTTCTGCCCCTCTGTTAGAACCCAATAGATGAACGCCTGTGCAGCCTCTTTTTGTTTTGAATTCACAAGAAGGGCTATAGGATCACCGTTTATAATACTCTGTCCCTTTGGGATGATATATTCACAAGCTGGATTCAGCTTCATTGCGGTGTATCCATAAAAGTCAATTGTGTTTCCAACGGCTATGTCTCCGGCAATTACAGCTTCTCTAACGGCGTCACTGGCATCATAGATCTTTGAATTTGCAGCAATTAGTGTGAGAATCTTCCATCCCTCGTCCCATCCAAAAGCCTGAAGAATTATCTGGTAAATCCTTGTGTTTGAAGTACTTCTTGTAGGATCGGCAATTCCCACTTGGGGTGGATCCATTGCAAAGGTCTCGCTTGCTATTTCTTCCCATCTCTGGGGAACAGGAAGGTTCCATCTCTTAAGAACGTCATGGTTCACGGTAAATCCAAATGAAGATAAAGCAGCTGCAATCCAGTATATTTTCCCATCATTTCCTTTTCTTACCATGGGCATTCCAGCAATTGTTTCTTGAATCTGGGTGCCAATAAGCCCCAGAACTTTTTGATCATCTATAGGAGCAAGGTAATTGTTCTTGAAAAGATCGTCAAAGAGTGTTGGGCCTCCTCCCCATCCAATATCGGCTCCTTTTTCTATGTAAGTTGGCCATAATGACTCAGGAGCCTTTATGAACTTTATATCCTTAATATTGTATTGTTTTGCTATGTCGCTTTGGAGGAACATCTTCTTTGCCATCACTTGTATTGTCACGTCATGTCTCGTTAAAACGACAAGGGTTATTCCTTTTCCTTCTGTCTGTGTTCCTGTTTTGGTTTCTCCTCCGATACATCCTGCGGCAACTACACTGAACAACACAATGAACAAAACCGAAAGGCTCGCAAATTTTTTCATCAATGCTCACCCCTTTTGAAGTTCAGGTGCCTATTTTTAAATTTTGTCATAAAAATGTTAAAATTAAACAAAAAGAATGGAAAGAGGAAAATCACTTCTTCCTTCTAAAGGCTAGTGGGATTAGGATTAGCCCTACTAAAGCCGCTGGGCCACAAACTCCTCCGCTGCTGGTTTCTGTTTTTGAGGCTTGCTCTAATGACCAGTGTATCATGTTTGTGACGAACGCTGGGCCATCTAAGTCAACACCGTGGTACTTTGCCTCCCATGTTGGGGTGTAGTCACCGTATGGGCTTTCACCGCTCACGATAAGAACGCTTTGCTTTCCATTGTCGAATTTAATTATTTCTGCCGCTAAGAGCGTAAAGACTCCTACGTCTCCAGCGCTGTATGCATATGCGGGAGGATCATTGTTCTCAACAATAGCACCGTCTTGTGAAGTCTTTACAATCCTATAAACGTTCTCTGGAATGTTTCCATCAATGAGTTTTTGCCAGTTTCCGTTGTCGTCTACCCATGCAACTACTGCTGGACCGTGATAAAGAACTTTTCCTCCATGCTGGAAGTTTTGGGTGAGCTTTTCTTTGTCGGGAGTGGCATCGTCAGGCTGTACAAGGCCAACAACTCTGTAAGAGGCCCCAGCGTTGCTTGTTGGGTCTTCAACGGAACAGAGATCAATTCTTAAGTGTCCAACACCGAGCTGTTCAAGAACAGAGTTTGCAATATCCTGGGCTTGAGGCCCACTACCATAATCGCTATCAGCGGCAACCCAGAGAACTTTTCCTCCTTGCTTGAACCATTCAGCAATGGCCTGGATTTCATCTGGTTGGAATGGGCTTGTTGGTTGGCCGAGGATAAGCATGTCAACGTTTGCAAGGGCATCGGCGGTTATCTTTTCTCCGAGGTGCTTGATTCCGAGAGTATCTGCTGCCATTGGATCGCCGAAGTAGCCCCATTCGACATCGGTAATAGTTTTTACAATTCCGTGGGCGAGAGTTTTGTTGGTTCCGTATTCAAGGACGTCCTCTGCGAGGTACTTCTCGTTTTCTCCGTGGGCTAAATCTACCGCAACTGTTGCTGCACTAGCAAAAGCCATACCAAAAAGACCAAACAATACAAAAACTGAAATTAGTATCGAAAGCTTCCTCATGGCGTTCACCAAGGTATTTTATAAAACTTGAAAGTTATAAGATTTTTGACCGTATTCCTGGCTTGATATTGTCAGGATAACTGGGGCATCACCTCCTGAAGCCATTCAATAACATCACCCGGAGGCCTATCAAACCTAGAATGAATTCTG
>LGET01000013.1 GCA_001507935.1 Thermococcales archaeon 44_46 | reverse complement strand
TTGTAGGCTCTATTTACATACTTCATAAGCCCGGCAAAATCATAGGGTGCCGCCTTGGAGTATCTAAACATTGCCTCAACGTCTTTCAGGTACTCTTTCTCCCCAAGTCGCTCTATGCTCTTATTGTTTGTGGAGTTTTTCAGCTTAACAGCACGCTTCAAGAAAAAGTTGGCGAGTTCTTCATTATCGATGACAACATCATCAGCAATTTTTCTAAAGTTCTCTTTTGCCTCTCTTATCTTTTTTAAGGCGATCTGTTTCCGCTTTGGTGAGAGGGAAGTTAAACCTTTAATTTTTTCCTCAGTCTCTTCTAAAACCTTTGCAGTTTCTCTAAGAAGCTCTGGGCTTTTCACAAAGAACACCTCCTCTAAATATTATAAAGAAAAGAAAAGGGCTTTAAGATTTTTGCTCTGCCTTGAGCAACTTGCCCACAGCTAAGTACATCCAGATTAATATTACGCCCCATGCAAGGGCCATAAATGCCAGAGCACTTGCCTTCATTTTCACCACCTCAGAGCTTTATTATTACCTCGTTCTTCTCTAGCTCTTCACCGTACTTCTTCTTGATAGCCATGTATGCTTCAATTGCACCGATGATGAGCACTAATATTATCACTGCCCTTGACTCAATGACAATCTTTCTTGCGTATTCAGTTGTGGTGCTTATGAGGGCCTCATTGTTGACGAGATACTTAAGGTAGTCCTGCGACATGGTTATGGTGCCATTGGTAATATAGTCCCAGGTGTTCTTGCCGAGGAGTATGAGGACGTAGAGTGGCGCTATGTACTTGATTATTGGCATCACCCATTCTGGAACCTTGATGTAGGCACCCTTGTGGAGCTCCTCCCAGAAGTTCTCTGGTTTGAATAACCATACACCAACTATGATATCAAAGAGCCCAAGCACTACGAGGAGGTAGCTGCCAACCCACATGTCGAGATCAGTTAATAGCAAGAGTGTTTTGTCAAGGGCTATTGGTAAACCTATTATGAAGTACAGTGCGAAGATTATTGCGGAACCGACTTTCCTGTCTATCTTGAGGTCCTCCTCGAGAAGGGCAGTTAGGTAGTTGTACATTGCTATGGCCGAAGTAAATCCAGCGAACCACAGCAGGAGGAACCAGAGCGCTCCGAAGAGCTGTCCACCGGGCATGTTCATGAAGACGTTGGGCAGTGCGAAGTAAGCGAGACTGACACTCTGTTTTATTCCCTCTTCACCGAAGTAGGCGAAGGCTATCGGAATGGCTATTGAACCACCGAGAACAACCTCGGCGAACTCGTTGAGTGAAACCGTTGCAAGGCCGGAGAGGGCAACGTCGTCCTCAGGTCCGAGGTAGCTGGCGTAGTTCTGGATGATGCCCATACCGAGCGAGAGTGTGAAGAATATCTGTCCTGCCGCTGCCAAAGCGGCCTCCCAGCTAACGTCGCTGAACCTCGGTTCCCAGAGGTACTCGAATCCCTTTATGGAGCTCCATTCAGGCTTAACCGGAGATCCGAGGGTCAGAGACCTTATGACGAGGAGTATTGCCGCAATGTAGAGTAACGGCATCATGACTTTGACCCAGCGCTCTATACCCTTGCTAACACCTTGTCCTACTGCGATGCCAAGGAGGCCAACAGAGATAGCCCAAAATACCAATACTTGGGGGGTGTTCTGTATGTAATTTACAAAGAAATCGTAGGTACTACTTGCACCCATGTATGCTCCCGTTGCACTGAAGTAGGTATAAGCTGCAGACCATCCGACGATGTGGAGGTAGTAGCCGTTCAAGAGCGATGTGACGGAGAATGCGAGCATGCCACCGATCATTCCAAAGATAACCGCCGTTCTGGGTTTTACGCTTTCCCTGGCCATCAGGTAAAACGTCGGACCTAGAGTACCGTGGCCATACTTGCCTCCGTATCTACCCTCGACCCACTCAATCCACATCACTGGAATTCCGAGGAGGAACAGTGCTACGAAGTATGGTATCATGAAGGCGCCGCCACCGTATTTGGCTGCCTGGTAGGGGAATCTCCAGAAGTTTCCTAGACCTATTGCGTTTCCTGCCATCGCTAAGATTAAACCCAATTTGGTTGCCCATCTATCTCTTTGCTCCATTCATTTCACCTCGTATAGTGTTGTACTAAAAACTATGCTGATGTACAAATATCAGCAATTGTGTCTATGTCTTGGAGGGTTAATAAACTTTTCTCTTGCCCTATTTCGACAAAAGACGATTTACATGGACTTAAAACATAGATTTTGGTATTTGTCAATGTGACAGCACAAAAAAGAGTTACAAAAACATACTTTGAAAAATTGTCAAGGATTAAAGATTAACTGAATAATATCTGAGTTTCCTGTCACCCTTGAATTTAAAAAGGATTTTGATGTTATTATACATAACCCGATGATTGGAACAAGAGTGAGCTGAAGGATGATGACCGACTTCTCGCTGAGGGTTATTATATTTTTCTTTGACAAATACAAATTTTTCCATACATCAATACTCTGTTTTATGCATTGATGCATGTTAAAAAGAACCTCTAAAGTCGTTTTTGTTAAAAACTTTTTAAAAACTTTTTGTTTATTAGAAAATGTATGTACATAACCTTTTGTTTAAAAATATCGGTTCTCTAGGCACTTTCATCGAAAAGTTTATATAGGCTATTGCTCAAGTTTGTATCGCCAATCACCTAAATTGGAGGGATGAACATGGTTGAGCAAGACCCATTTGAAATTGCTGTTAAGCAGCTTGAGAGGGCTGCCCAATATATGGATATAAGTGAAGAAGCTCTTGAGTTTTTAAAGAGACCACAAAGAATTGTTGAGGTCAGCATCCCAGTCGAGATGGATGACGGTTCTGTAAAGGTTTTCACAGGATTTAGAGTTCAATACAACTGGGCTCGCGGTCCAACAAAGGGTGGTATCAGGTGGCACCCTGAGGAAACCCTTAGCACTGTCAAGGCTCTGGCTGCTTGGATGACCTGGAAGACTGCTGTTATGGACCTCCCATACGGTGGAGGTAAGGGTGGTGTCATCTGTAATCCAAAGGAAATGAGCGAGAGAGAGAAGGAGAGGCTTGCAAGAGGATATATCAGGGCTATTTATGATGTTATAAGCCCATACACAGATGTCCCAGCCCCAGACGTTTACACTAACCCACAAATCATGGCTTGGATGATGGATGAATATGAAACCATCTCAAGAAGAAGAGACCCATCCTTCGGTATTATAACCGGTAAGCCACCAAGCGTTGGTGGTATCGTAGCAAGAATGGATGCCACAGCAAGAGGTGCTGCCTTTACAATTAGAGAGGCTGCAAAAGCCCTTGGATGGGACGGCCTCAAGGGCAAGACCATAGCCATCCAAGGTTACGGTAACGCTGGTTACTACCTCCACAAGATAATGAGCGAAGAGTTTGGAATGAAGGTTGTTGCAGTCAGCGACAGCAGGGGTGGTATTTACAACCCAGATGGACTCAACGCTGATGAAGTCCTTGAGTGGAAGAAGAAGACCGGTAGCGTTAAGGACTTCCCAGGTGCAACAAACATCACAAACGAAGAGCTCCTTGAGCTCGAAGTTGACGTCCTTGCACCATCAGCTATCGAAGAGGTCATTACAAAGAAGAACGCTGACAACATAAAGGCCAAGATCGTTGCTGAAGTTGCAAACGGTCCAACCACACCAGAAGCTGATGAAATCCTCTACGAGAAGGGCATACTCATTATCCCAGACTTCCTCTGTAACGCTGGTGGTGTTACAGTCAGCTACTTCGAGTGGGTACAAAACATAACCGGCGACTACTGGGACACCGAGACCACAAGGGCCAAGCTTGACAAGAAGATGAGCAAGGCATTCTGGGACGTTTACAACACACACAAGGAGAAGAACATCAACATGAGAGACGCCGCTTACGTACTCGCAGTCAGCAGAGTCTACCAAGCAATGAAGGACCGCGGATGGGTCAAGAAGTGATTTTTTTCTCCTCATTTTTCTCTTAATTCTTGTTTTAGAAAAAGAGATAAAAATTAGAAATTTCTTGGCTTTTCAATGACTCTTATGTTCATAATGCTTTTGTCCAGTATTCCCTCTCCTCCACCATGGCTTGGATCATTTCATCTTCGTCTTTGAACATGGTTCTCCTTGAGGGATTTTGCATGCCGTAGAACTCCATGAAAGGGCTTGGCCTCTTTTTAAATGGGTAATAGAGATAGATAGCTCCGAGAGTCCTATATGCTTCCGCCATCTCACTTATGACCCCTGCGGAAACGCCTTCAGCGTAGTGATAAACCGCTATAGCCTTGCTTACATCCACTAGATTGAAGTCCCTCTCAACAAGTTGCCTCCTCAAAATGTCTGTGGCTTGTTCTATGTCCTCTCTGTCTAGCTCTTCTATCTCTTCTCCGTCCCAGATGTTCCTAATTTTTATTCTCTGCACCTCTGGATTTTTCTCCACTTGAGCATCATACTCCGCAACAATCCACCAGTCATCAAGCGCTCCGGGGTCTAAAACCGTGAAGTACTTGCTGAGCTTTTCGTAAAACCCTCTAACCCTATGATAGTATTCCTCTTCGTGTCCCGTCATGGGGTAGCTCAGATATACCAGAGGTTTCTCTTTTTCATGGAAAATCAAATCTACAAACGTCTGAGGCGGGTGTCTAATTCCAAAGTGCAGGACGTATCTAACTTGAATTCCCTCTTTGTTAAGCTCATGAACGAGGGTCTTTACGTGGTTTATTGCATCCTCACGCCACATAACAAGGGTAGTAAGCTTGATGTTCTCTTTGTCTTCTCCGAAGCGTTCAAACCACTCCTTGTCGTGAATTATTCTTCTTCTGACGCTTAGAATGTCATCAAGCATTATGATGACCCTACTCGGTCTTAGAAGCTTCAGGTTGCTCAGGGTGAAGCCCAAAACGCTCCCACTTCCCCATCTAAAGAGGGCCGGGGTTGAGACTATATGGAATGCCTTTTCGCTCTTCTCGATTTCGTCTTTTATCCTTTTGAAAGCCTCATCTCGAATGCTGTTCATTAAGTCCGGATGGCTTATTGCAAAGTCTAAAACGTTTTTTCTTGTTATTTTGACGCCTTTTTCTCTTCCGACTTCCTTCAGGTAATCAAACACATGATAATACTGAAAGCTCTCGTTTTTTGCAAGTTTTAATGCGTCTTCCGCATATTCATCTCGCCCATTAAGGGGAGGACCCGTGAGGAGTATTATTTCTTTCATATTTCATCCCTCGCTTTTTGTAATTAGAATTTAGACTCCTCCCCTTTTCAATTTTGTGGATGTTTAAATGAGTTCATGCAAAAATTTTAAAAACACCCCACCTAATAGGACAGTAGAAAATATTTGCAAAAGCTTAGGCTTATAAAGTTATCAAACAAACCACTTGAGGTGATGCTCATGCCAAGGAACGATAAAAACAGAACTTTTGAAGGGGAGGAAGTTATTAGGGTTCCTCTTCCGAAGGACAACCAAGTGTTTGGAATAGTGGAGCAAGCACTGGGTTCAGGCTGGATGGATGTCAGATGCTCAGATGGAAAGGTTAGAAGATGCAGAATACCAGGAAAGCTTAGAAGGAGAATGTGGATTAAGGTGGGAGATGTGGTTATAGTCCAACCATGGGAAGTACAGAGCGACGAGAGGGGAGACATAGTTTATCGTTATACAAGGACCCAAGTTGACTGGCTTATCAGGAAGAACAAGATTACTCAGGACTTCCTTACTGGCGGTTTGACTCTGTGATGAATTATGAGAATTCAGGACATAGATAGGGAAATAGCACGCATCCTAGGATTAGAAGAACACAGAGAAAAGGATAGTGAGCTCTATAAAGTGTTTAGTGAGGTATTCGATAGGACGACAGTTGATACTCTCTCCTACTTCCACCGAAGGGGAAACATAGAGAAACTGCTCGGTGTGATTTCAACGGGAAAAGAGGCAAATGTGTTCATGGGCATTGATGCCGAGGGCAATCCCATTGCTGTTAAAATCTATCGCACCTATACAACTGAATTTAGGCGAATATGGGAGTATCTGGCAGCGGATCCAAGAATTGGGTATCTGCCGAAAGACATCAGAAAGCTTGTCTTTGTATGGACCAGGAGGGAATTTAAAAATCTCCAGAGGGCCATGAAATACGCTGTTAGGGCCCCGGAGCCAATAACGTTCAGCAATAACGTGCTCATAATGGAGTTTATCGGAGATGAATACCCCGCTCCAAGATTAAAAGACGTGGAAAAAGAGCTCAGCAAAGAAGAATTTGAAGAGCTTTATAACTTTGTCATGGATTCAATTGAAAAGCTCTGGAAAAGGGGAGACATGGTTCATGGTGACCTTAGTGAGTATAACATCCTTATATGGGATAAGCCAGTGATAATTGACTGGTCTCAGGCAACGGTAAAAAGGAATAGGATGGCACTCTCACTGCTTTATCGTGATTTGAGAAACATCATCAATTACTTCGCCAAAAAAGGAGTGAGCGTTGACAACCTTGAGGAGAAGTTTAAGGAACTGACGGGTGATTGATATGGACGAATTTGAAAAGAAGCTGAAAGAGTATGAGTATGTGGACAAGGAGGGAGAACCGGAAAAGTCCTTTGAGATTGAAGAGTTTGAAGCTCTTGGCGAGCAGGAAGAATTCGTGAGGATTCCAAAAGAGAGAATTGGAGTGGTTATTGGGAAAAAGGGCGAGACAAAGAAAAAGATTGAAGAGGCTACAAAAACCAAGATAGAGATAGACAGCCAGACTGGAGAGGTATTCATTACTTCTACAGAAAAAACCGACGATCCTTTGGCAGTATGGAAGGCGAGAGACATTGTGTTGGCCATCGGAAGGGGATTTTCCCCGGAGAGGGCATTTAGGCTGCTTAATGAAGGTGAGATTCTCGAAGTGGTTGACCTGACCGACGTTGTTGTAGGGAACGAGAAGAATGCACTTCCGAGAGTTAGGGGGAGAATAATCGGTAGAAAAGGCAGGACGAGAGAGATAATCGAAGAAATGAGCGGAGCAGATATAAGCGTCTACGGGAAGACTGTTGCCATCATTGGAAATCCAATCCAAGTTCAAATAGCTAAAACTGCAGTTGAAAAACTTGCAAAAGGTTCTCCACACGGAACCGTTTACAAATACCTTGAAAGAAGGAAGAAGGATTTAGAACTTGAAGGAGGCATGTACTATGGCAAATTCTGAAGCAAACAAGCTTTTTAAAGAATTTAAAATCCAGAGCGTCAGTGAGTTCTTTAGAAGAAATGCTGCAATGCTTGGTTATACCGGAAAAGTGCGCTCCTTTACAACCATTATTCACGAGGCTGTAACAAACTCTCTGGACGCTTGTGAAGAAGCTGGAATACCGCCCTACGTTAGAGTGGAGATAGAGGAGCTCGGATCTGAGCACTACAAAATAATCGTCGAGGACAACGGCCCTGGAATCCCTGAAAACTACATAGCACACGTCTTTGGTAAAATGCTTGCCGGTACAAAGGCCCACAGAAACATTCAAAGCAGAGGGCAGCAGGGTATTGGTATTAGCGGTGCTGTAATGTTTGCTCAAATCACAAGCGGTAAAGCTACTAGAGTCATAACATCCACTGGCGGGGATGAGATAATCGAGGCATGGGTTGGCATAGATGTGGAAAAGAACGAAGGAAAGATTTTCAAGAAGATAAAGCACCCCAATCCCACTGGATGGAGAGGAACAAGGATAGAGATGGAAGTCAAAGAAGTTCGTTACATCCGCTCTAAACAGGGCCCTTACTGGTATCTTAAGCTCACCGCTATAGCCAATCCTCATGCTCATATTGAACTTATAGAACCAGATGGAAAGCTGATAGTCTTCCCAAGGAGCAGTGAAGAAATTCCAGAGCCACCGGAGGAAATGAAGCCACATCCAAAGGGAGTAATGACGGATGACATTTACAGGATGGCCAGGAGGACATCAAGGACAACAGTGAGAACGTTCCTTATAGGCGAGTTTTCGAGAATAAGTGACAAAAAGGTAGAGGAGCTTGTGAAGTACATCGCGGCATTGAGGCTTATAAAGGAAGAGGAGGAGCAGAGAGTTAGAGAGCAACTCCTAAAGAGGCTCGCCGAAGGGGAGGTCGATAAAGTACTCGCAAGTTTTGGAAAGAAAGGCAAAAATGCCCTCAAGGAAGCCGAGAAACTCATGGAAAAGCCTCCTGAAAAGCTCACTTGGCACGAAGCTGAAGAGATTGTAGAGGCATTTAAGTACATGACTTTCTTGGCCCCACCCACCCATGGATTGAGGCCAATTGGAGAGCCAAACATAGAAAAAGGACTTTCGGGCATTTTAAAGCCAGAGTTCGTAACTGCCGTAACGAGACCTCCCAAAGTCTACCGCGGGGGGATTCCTTTCCAGGTAGAGGTGGGTCTAGCCTTTGGGGGAGAGCTAAGCAGTGGCTTTGACGTTCTTAGGTATGCTAACAGAGTTCCTCTGCTCTTTGATGCGGGTTCGTGTGTTATAACTTCAGCAGCAAGAAGCATTGACTGGAAGAGATACAGGGTGGATGATCTCGAAAGAACGCCGCTGGTGCTTTTGGTTAATGTGGTCAGCGTGCACGTCCCCTACACTTCTACAGGAAAGCAGAGTATTGCCAGTGAAGATGAAATATATGAAGAAATAAGACTCGCCATAATGGAAGTCGCTAGAAGGCTTGCCAAATATCTCGGAGGAAAACACCGCAAGCTCTACCAGGTGAAAAGAAGGAAGATATTTGAGAAGTATGTCCCTGAGGTAAGTAGGGCCTTAAGCATCCTAACTGGAGAGCCTGAAGACACGATAAAGAACCTCCTAATAAAGATGATTGAGAAGAAATTTGAAACAGTAGAAGAAAACAAGGCGGAGGCTGATGGAAATGCTTAAACGTGAGAGGCCCAAGGAACGCTTCAGCTACGACCCAAGAAAGGTCCTTCAGAAACTCGAGGAATTTGGAAAAGAAATCCTTGAAGAACTAAAAGCTGGCAGGAACCCCTTCATAGATGTTCCCACCAGAGGTCTCAGCAACGTTTACTTCGACGAAAAAGACCGCGTGATTAAGATGGGTGACAAGACTTCAAGGAGATATCTCTTTAACGTTGCCCATGCGAGAAAATTCATGCAGACGCTCTTGATAGCGGCTTATATAAAGAGGTTAGTTGCCGAGGGCAAACACGCGAGCTTGAGAGAAGCTTACTATGCAAACAAACACACCATTCCCGGCACACATGAAAATACCTTCGAAGACCAGAGCGAGAGCGACCCCATCATAGAGGATTTGGAGAGAATGTTCGGAGTTTTGAGAGAGGAAATGCACATAACTGCAGACAGAAGAGGATACATTTACGGGGACATAGTCATTAAAGATGGCGAAGACGAGTTCAACGCTTCAAAGCTTGGTATGGGTGGATGGGCAGTTCCTGGAACAGTGGAGCACATAGAGTTCCCGGAAATCAATGTGGATTACGTCCTTGTAGTAGAAACCGCCGCTATGGCCGATAGGCTTATAGAAGAAAAGTATCCGAAGAAGGAGAAAGCCTTAATAGTGGCAACTCAAGGTCAGGCTTCAAGAGGTGTTAGAAGACTTATACACAGGCTCCACTACGAGGAAGGTTTGCCAATCATCGTCTTTACTGATGGTGACCCCTACGGATGGTATATATACTCTACAATCAAGCAGGGCTCAATAAATCTCGCTTACCTCAGCGAAAAGCTTGCAACGCCAGAGGCAAAATTCGTTGGTATGACGATGGACGATATTAAAAAATACGGTCTCGAAAACGTTACAGAAAAGCTCAAGGGAATCCCACCGAACAAGAAAGGCGGTCCAACGGGAGATTACAAGCGTATCATAGAGGAGATGAACTACCCATGGTTCCAGAACAAGGAGTGGCAGAGACAGCTTAAGTTGGCTCTCAAATGGGGAGTAAGGATTGAACAGCAGGCTCTGGCAAACAAGAGTTTGGAGTTCGTTGCGAAGAAATACCTCCCCGAAAAAATTGCCAACGAGGAGCTCCTGCCATGACGACAACTGAAGAGCTTATAGCTCAGATAAATAGGGTTTTGGACGACATAAAAACAAACATGAACAGGTTATTTGAGAATTTTGACCCTCTTTATTTAGCTTTTAATTTAAACCGCAATCTTGCCTTTCTTAGAGACCTGGAAGATGAACTTTCCCGCAGAGTTGGTGAAACGCTCTCTTATGCAACATCAAGTAAAAAGGAAGTAGACCCACATATTAGAAGAATTCTGTTAAGAAATCACTACCGCATGCTAACCCTCGAGCGGCTTAGAACAGCGATAACCGCCCATAAGATGGCTCTTGCCACAATTGAATCCAACTATACCTTCTACAAGGGGAAGAAAGTCATCGAGATTAAGGACATTACCAACAAAGAGGACCTTGATTCAATGAAAGTGTCTGAAAAGCCCATTAAACTTGGGAGGATAGAAATACTGCCATATCTGGCTTATTCGGGGGATGTCCTTAGGATTCTAAGTCAGAAAGACACCAAGACCAGAGATACATTTAAGGAAATAAAATCCAAGCTCAAAGAAAAAGGACAGGTGCAAAGAAAGGGAATGAGGATAGAGGTAGAGTACTGGCAGGGCGGGCGGTTAAAGAAGGAGAAAGTCGAGCTTCCGCTGGACGCAGATGTGGACAGAGAACTCAAGAAGCGCTTTGGCCAGAAGTTCAGATGGAGGCTCTTAACCTACGTGAAAACCAAGGGGGTTCTTATAAACAGCCACTACACCATAGATAATTTGGCGCTTGCCTATGCTTCTCTCTATCCAGAAGAGGGAGCTAAAATCCTTGCCCTCGATTTGTTCAGGTATTATTACCTAACCTCTGAAAAAGAAAGAGAGACAATCGGCTTATATCCTCAGCTAAGGCCGTGTATAGATTGTCACTACTCAATTTTTGATCTGCCGTTTATGGATGAGCCCGGGTTCCGTACCGGATTTGGCAGCATGCTTCTCATTAGAAAATGCGAGGCTGAAACCCTTTTAAGCGGGAGAAGGAGCGAGATTTCAAACATTCCAAACTACCTTTTGGGCGGAGTTATCCTTTATGGTGTTAGCCCGTTCGATGAGAAAAAAGTCAGCGAGCTACTTGGGATAAATGAAGAGGAGCTTAAGGAGGCTATCGAAAAATTCGTACTTTCTGGCCTGCATATGAGTCTGTTTGAGGATACAAGCAAATTTGAGAGGTTTATGCCGAAGAGTGATAAAGCAAAGCAATTTTTGGAGCTTCTCCAAGGGTGAGGGGATATGAAGATCGAGATAAAGGCGAGGAATAATGATGACCTTTTGAGGAAGCTAGAGGAGAAGCTCAATAAAGACGTCACCGAGGTTTACATAAATCTCCGGCCGACCAAGATAATCCTTGTGAAAATACTTGAAAGGGCCCCAAATGTGAAGGTCATTGGATGCCCTCCCAGTTTGTATCCAAAGGTCTCCAAAAAAATTATCAAAGCCCTCAATCAAATGGGAATCAAGCTTGTTCCTATGAACCATTCCCGGGGAAGGCCTAAAAAGTACGATCCAGATACCTTAAAGCTTATTGAAGAACTCATTAAGAAGGGGAAAACGCCTAGAGAAATAAGTGAAGAGCTCAACATTCCACTGAGAACCGTCTATTATATAATAAACGGTAGGTAGATGAGTAGATACTGCCATTTTTGCTTATGTTGCTTTGTCAAAAGTATGAGACAAGCCAAGTATTGGTTTATCTCAGCAAGAAGACACTACCGTGCAAAAAAGCTATGAAAATCATATGGAGTTTTGAGATAAGTTTAAAAGAACCGGTTAGGTTTCCTAATGGAGGTGAGAAGATGTTTGAAACCCAGGAAGAGATTCCCGAGATTAAAGAGAGGCTTCATAGAGTTGGCATAACAAACTTAAGAACAATAGCGAGGATAAACTGGAAAGGTAAGCTTTACACTTTTATCCCAACGTTTGAGATAACGATAGACGTTCCTGAGGAAAAGAAAGGCATTCACATGAGCAGGCTTGTTGAAAGCATTACTGAAACGATGAGCGAGGCAATTGAGGAAGAAGTGAAAGAAGCACACACCTCCCTCGAAGAACTCGGCCTTTCGGTTATAAAGAGGCTGGAAAGAAAGCATCCGCACAAAAGGGCTGAAGTATGGATTAAAACACAGCTTATTATGGAAAGAGAAACCCCTGCAAGCAAAAAACTCAGCCTTGAGACGTATGATGTTGAAGTCGGAGTAATAAAGGAGCCGGAAAAGCTCGAAAAAGTTTTAAGGGTTATTGTAATTGGAAACACTGCTTGCCCACATGCTATGGCCAATAATCAGGGGAAAACCCACATTCAGAGAGCAGTTGCCAGGCTTGAAGTAAGAACGGACTATGATGAGGCAATCGCTCTTGAGGACATGATAGATGTTGTGGAGAGTTCTTTCAGCTCCCCGACATATACTCTATTGAAGACGATTGATGAGAACGCAGTTGTTCAGAACATGTATTCAAACCCCAAATTCGTGGAAGACGTTGCGAGGGAGATAATCTTCAAGGCAAAGCAGAAGTTTAAAGGTAAAATCCACGTGAAAGTCATAAGCCATGAGAGCATACACAAGCACGACGTTATAGCTGAAACCTGGTATTAGTCTTTTCTTCTCTAAATTTTTAAAAGAAAAGAAATCAAAGGAGCATTCTTGCGTCAACTGCAACTGCACTGTCTTCGTAAGCAAAAATTGGGTTTATATCAAGTTCCTTTATTTCGGGCAGCTCTAGGGATAATTCTCCGACTTTGACTATGATGTCTGCGAGAGCATCAATGTTAACAGGCTTTTCTCCTCTTGCTCCAGCAAGGATTGGGTAAGCCTTTATCCCTTTGATCATCTCAAGGGCTTCTTCTTTGCTTATTGGAGCAACTCTGAAGCTTACATCTTTGAGAATCTCGACGAATATTCCACCGAGACCAAACATCACTGCGGGGCCAAATTGTGGGTCTCTTATCATACCAACGATGACTTCCTTGCCAAGTGGGAGCATCCTATAAACTATGACACCCCAAAGGTCAGCATCGGGTTTATAGTTTCTTGCATTTTGCATAATAGTTCTGAAGGCTTCTCTAGCCTCTTCGTCGTTCTTTATGTTAACCTTAACACCACCGGCGTCGCTCTTGTGGATAATTTGTGGAGAAACGATCTTCATAACAACTGGGTATCCTATTTCCCTTGCGAATTGAACGGCCTCTTCTTCGTTCCTTGCGACCTTAAACTCCGGAACTGGAATGCCGTAAAGCTTGAGAATTTCCTTTGCCTCCGGTTCGACAAGTGGTCTGTTTTCGGCTTTTGCCTTTTCGATTATTTCCCTAGCTTTTGCAACTCTATCCATAGCTACCACCTCGATTATAGTGATGACAGTTTCAGTTATGTTGACAATGTTAAAAGTCTTTCCATTTCGAATGTGGTTGAAGCTGTCGATTACTATAAATAGGATGGGGGAGATATCCCTTACAGGTGATTGAAATGAATAGAAAAATCATTGGAGGAGCATTAGTGATTTTTGTTCTTCTGGCTGTGATTGTATTTCACCAAACGAAAGCTGAAGAAGGTTCTACTGCCCTCGCACTTTATGATTCTGCCAAGATTGGAGTTGTCGAGAAGACGATTCAAGTTGAGCTGAAAACAGGGATAAATAAAGTCCCTCTAGATATGCTTGAGGGGCTCCGAATTGATGAAGTTACATTAAAGCCTCTTGACGAGAAAGTGAAGGTACTCGGTGTTGTAAGCAAGGGGACAGCGGGAAAGAACCTTATGGAAGCGAACATAGGAGAAGAGATTACGGTAAAACTGAAAAGCGGAGAAACCGTAAGCGGCGAGTTTTTGGGGTATGAAGACGGGAAAATAGCAATACAGGGAGATGGATATTATCTGGTAAGCTCTGAAGACATTGCTTACATGAAAATGGACTCAATCGGAGAAGAAAGCACTGCAGAGATCTATGCCATAGTAAACGCTGAGGAAGATGGAAAGTACTTCTTTAAGCTCATTTACAGGGTTGGAGGAATAAGCTGGAGCTCAAGGTACAAGCTCTACCTTAGAGACAGGGCCGAGTTTTATGGGTATGTGGTGATTGACAATCCTACCAACAAGAGCTTTGAAAACACTGACGTTCTTCTTGTTTCGGGAGATGTTCAGTTTTACCAGCCTCCCCAGATAATTATGGATAGATACTATGCACTAGAGGCAGCTACAAAAGAAGTACCTCAGCAACCAATCCAGAGGATAAAATTGGAGGCTTTTTATCTCTACAAACTCGGAACTATTGACATTGAGGCGTTTGAGAAAAAGCTCATCCCTTACATATACCAGGAGAGCGAGTTTACGCGGGAATACCTCTATGAAAGCCATCCCTACGGTGGAAGTCAAGATGTTTATGAGATACTCTCCCTAAAGACAAGTGAAGTCCTGCCCAGAGGTGTTGTGGAAATTTACAAAGAAATGGAAGACAAGAACGTCTTGATTGGAGAACAAATGATAGATCACACTGCAAAAGGCGACATTTTGAGGCTTAAGTTAGGCAGAGATGTAGACTTAAAAGGAAAAACGGAAGTGCTGGAAGAAAAGCACGGAGAAAGATATTCTTACTATAAAATCAAAGTTACGATAGAAAACTTCGGCAAAGAGAGCAGGGAAGTGATTGTCAGACACTACAAGTGGCGTGGAAAAATCTTGGAAAGCTCCGTGAGCCCAATAGTAGAGACAGCTAACTACGTGGAATTCAAAGTAACGGTTAATCCGGAAGAAAAGGAAGAAATAATTTTCGATTATGAGGTGACCTATTAAAGCTTTCTCAAGAGGATTTCGTAGCTCTTGTTTTCTTTTACTATTTCCAGCACAAGGCTCTTCTCATAGTCCAGGAACCTTGTGCCCTTTAAAGTGTATCCCTCCTCTTTCAGGTGGTTCATTATGCTCAATCCTAGGTCTCCGAAAAGTTCCGCTGCCATCGTGGCAAAACTCGGCTCTTTTATGCCCAGTTCAACATGATATTTTTTAGCCAGTTCAAAAACGTCCATGCTATCACCCGTAGGATACTTAGCATTCAGAACTTTAAGCTCTTTCGATTCCTAGAAAAGTTGTTAAGTGGCGGGCCGGACGGGATTTGAACCCGCGACCACCGGGTTAAAAGCCCGGTGCTCTAACCAGGCTGAGCTACCGGCCCTCGATAAGTTAGGGATTGCAATGCTCTTATA